>CATVZP010000001.1 GCA_958348565.1 uncultured Collinsella sp.
GTCCAGATCGACGCCCATGTCTCGGGCATCGGCTGGCAGGGATGGGACACCCCCTCGGCGTCCGAGGGCGGCACCACCGGACAGGGCCGCGCCGTCGAGGCCGTGCGCCTGAGGCTCACGGGCTCCCTCGCGAAGGACTACGACGTCTACTACCGCGTCCACGCCTCCAACATCGGCTGGATGGCCTGGGCAAAGGACGGCGAGGAGGCCGGCACCACCGGAATGTCTTGTTCCCTTGAGGCGGTTCAGATTAAGCTTATTAAGAAGGGTGCGTCCCATCCTGATACGACTGGTTATTCTCATCTTGAATTACCAACGGTGACGTACTCATCCCAGGCGAAGGGCGCTTGGCAGAATTCTGTTTCTGCCGGAGAGGTGTCCGGTACGACTGGTAAGGGCATTTCCATTACCGGGTTCTCGGCCAAGATCACTTCGTTCGTTGCCGGTGGAATTAATTATCAGCTGCACCTTTCAAATGTAGGTTGGACTTCTGGTAAGTCAAATGGGGATCAGCTGTCGTCTGCTACTGAATCCAATCCGGTTGAAGCAATTAAAGTCTCCCTATCGGGTGACTTGACAACTTATTTCGATGTTTGGTATAGGGTCCATATCGAAAATGTTGGCTGGCTCGGTTGGACAAAAAATGGCGCCGTCGCCGGCAGCACTGGCTATGGGGCGCATGTCCAGGCCGTTCAGGTGAGAATTACGAGAAAGGGCGCTGCTGCTCCGGGGAGCACCATCTCTCCGATGCTTCTTGGCGAACCACTTTCTCTTGCTAATCCAATGCAGAAGAAAATTGTAGATCTGTCGAGGCAGGTTCCCTCTCCTGGTCCGGGGTTGTGTTCAGAATGGATTGCTCAGGTCTATGAGCGGGCTGGATTCAGGAATGTTCATACGGATGCTTGTGACTACTATTGGGATTTCTGCAAATATACTGATTATTCGCAGCTGAAGGTTGGAATGGTCATTGCTGTTCCCTCGCATATACATACGTATATGGGCCGTATATACGGTCACGTTTGTATCTATATTGGCAACAACCAAGTTATGGATAATGTTGGTCACATAAGGACTCTGGATATGGGTTATTGGCTGGATTACTATTCCACTACGTATAAGCCAAAATGGGGCTGGTACGACAACATCCCGCTTGCATAGCGAGGGCGTAAGATATTCTAGGTTGAGTTTGGCCTGATTCTTTGATTTAGAACGAACGGTTCGCTTTTGTTGCGCTCCGTTCGTTTCTTTTTATGCACCATTCGCGTTATACGTATTTGAGTAACTGATGAATCATTTAATAATTAATCCAAGGTTGGCTAATCGATGGGGAGTCAAAATGAAGCATAGAAGGACTGCGGTCGTTATTGGTATGGCCTGGCTCATGTGCGCGATGCCGGCACTTCAGCCGATTGCCGTTTACGCCGAATCTGTTCAGGACTCGTCCGTTTCGTTAGCTCAGGAATCTACCGTTCAAGCTTCCCCGACAGGTGATGCACTTGCTGGGACAGCTGGAACCGATGCCGATCAGGCGGGCGAGAGCAATGATATCGGCGTGCTTGATGGTACTGCTTTCGATGCCTCGGACAATGCGACCGAGAATGGGTCTCCGTCGGAGTCTGAAATCAAAGCCAATTCCGCTTCTGTTTTGGATGTTGATGCGACCGACGGTCAGGTGGATATGTCCGACGATAAATCTGAATCTGCGCCCGTTCTTACCTATCAGGCACATGTGCAAGATTACGGGTGGATGACGTCGGTCTCCGCGGGTGAGCTTGCGGGCACTACCGGCAAGTCGAAGCGTATGGAAGCGCTGAAGCTTTCCGTTAAAGATGCCGAGGGCAACGAGATTTCCGATGCGCTTTCCATCAAAGCCCACGTGTCAAACATCGGCTGGATGGACCCGGTGGGCAACGATGCCATTGTCGGTACTGTGGGACAGTCTCGGCAGCTTGAGGCCATCGCAATCCAGCTCTCCACCGAGCTTTCTCAAAACTACAGTGTTTGGTACCGAGTCCACTCGTCCAACTTTGGTTGGCTGGATTGGACGTGCGACGGTGCCAATGCGGGCACCGAGGGTTATGGCTATTCCGTTGAGGCTGTCGAAATCGTTATATTGGCCAATGATGTTGCTGCCCCGGGTGGTACGGATGTCCCCTTCAAGAACAAGGCAGATGAACCCGCGGTCGTGACGTATTCGACCCACGTCTCCAACGTTGGTTGGATGTCCGCCGTGAGCGATGGCGCCACCGCGGGTGTTCCCGGTGCGGAGCACGTTGAGTCGCTTGAGGCTGGGATTACCTGGTTTGGTGGAAGCGCTGGCGTCCAAGTTCGCTCGCACGTTCAAGATCAAGGATGGGGCTCCTGGTCTTTTGGACGTACGGGTACAACGGGTTTGTCTCGCCGCATCGAGGCGCTTCAAATGCGCCTTACGGGCGACGCTGCGAACGTGTACGACCTTTGGTATCGAGTCTATTCCGCTCGTGACAACGCATGGCTTGGCTGGGCGTCTAACGGCGCGGCGGCCGGAACCGTGGGTATGAGCTCGGGCGTTCAGGCCGTGCAGATCGTACTCGTTGAGAAGGGTGAAGAAGCTCCCGGCTCTACGGAGGGCGCCTTTAAGGGCTCCGAGCATGCTGTCTTGCAGGGAGCGGCGCTCGGCTTGGACGGCTCGACGGTTGGGACTGGCACGGGCTCGACCATCGTTATTGGCTCGGAAGATGCCTCTAAGCCGCTCAAGAGCTTTGCGCTTAACGTGAACAACCAGATATGCGACGGCTCGATTCTGTACCAGTCTGGCAGCCAATACGGTTCTATGCCCGAGGGCGTCGATGTCGCGGACGGTGGTTGGACAACCACGCTTTCGGATGGTTTGGCCATGCGCTGCGTGAGGATCAGCTTCTCGGGTGATCTCGCAACAAGCTACAACGTCTGGTATCAGGTGTTCGATGGCAGCACGGGCAAGTGGACTGGCTGGGCTTCCAATGGATCGCCTGTCGGCAGCGCTTCCAACAATGCTGCCATCTGCGCTGTGCGTGTGTGTCTCCTTGAGAAGGATGCCGCTGCGCCTGGTTCCACCGATGGTGCCTATGTAGAGGCGGACTACACCAATGGGGTTCTTTCTGCCCAAGGTCATGTGGCCGAGATTGGTTGGCAGACCGCTTCGTTGGGTACCGATGTTACCGTGGGTACCACAGGCCGCGCTCTATCTCTCCAAGCTCTTCGTGTTGGTGCCGCTGGTCCAATTGCCGGCTCTGTTTCCGTTGCAGCTCATGTTGAGGAAGAAGGTTGGCAGAACACCGCCGAGGCTCCGACGATTGCTGGTACAACGGGGAAGAGCCGTTCTATCCAGGCAGTAAGAATTAACCTTACCGGCGAGCTTGCCAACCAGTACGATGTTTACTACCGCGTTCACGCTTCTGGCTATGGCTGGCTCTCTTGGGCATGCAACGGTGCAGACGCTGGCACTACGGGTCTGGGCGTCTCGGCAGAGGCCGTTCAAATCATGCTCGTGAAAAAGGGCGAGGCGGCTCCTGCGACTGGTTCGGATGCGTGCATCACCAAGCCGATGCTAAGCTATTCTGCTCACGTATCGAATATCGGCTGGATGGCATCCGTCTCCAACAACGGATACGCCGGCACGCAGGGTCGCGCCCTCAAGGTCGAGGACCTCAAGCTCTCGGTGAGTTCAAACGTCTCGGGTGACATTCAGTATTCCGCTCATGTGCAGGATTACGGTTGGCGTAGTTGGGCATCGAACGGTGCGAGCTGCGGCACCACGGGGCAGAACAAACGCTTGGAGGCCATTAAGATCCAGCTCACCGGTGACCTGTCCAAGTATTTCGACGTATGGTATCGCGCTTACGTGCAGGATTACGGCTGGCTCGGCTGAGCCGCAAATGGCGCTCAAGCGGGAACTAGCAACATCGGCTACCGCCTCGAGGGCATTCAAATCCAGGTCCTTCCCAAGGGCTCTGCCGCACCGGGCTCTACCTATCGCCCCTTCACGAACGTTCCCGTGATGCCCGCGGATCAGTTTGCCATGTGGCAGCGTGCGAATCGCTATGCTAGTTCGACCAACTGGTTGCTGCTTGTGGATACGACCCGCTGCCGTGTGGGCGTGTACAACGGAAGTTCCTACAACTGGAACCAGGTGTTCTACTGGCAGTGCTCTCCGGGCGCTGCTTATACCCCTACCGTTATTGGCGAGTTCACCGTGTACGGCAAGGGTTACAGCTTTGGCCATGGCTACACTTGCTACTACTACACGCAGTTCTACGGTGACTACCTGTTCCATTCCGTGCCCTACGATCAAGGAACGTTCAATATCCAGGATGGGCGCTTGGGGCAGAACCTTTCTCAAGGCTGTGTAAGGCTTGCGATTCAAAATGCCAAGTGGATTTACGATAACGTCCCGTATGGTACTAAGGTTGTTACGTATCGCTAGGGCGTAACAAATCTGAACTTGAACGATGGAACGAGGATTGATAGAAAGAGGCGGGCCGTTGGCAAAAGTGCCGACGGCCCGCTTTGTCATTACTATGACGATGAATCACTACTTGCTTTCGAGTCTCATCTCAACAGCTTCAATGGGAAGACCGCGACCGGTTGTGCCGGCGGTGACGCCGTTTTTAACCCAGGGCATCCAGCCAATGTTGGAAACGTGCACGCGATATAAAATGTCGTAGTGCTTTGCAAGATCGCCGGTGAGCTTCACTTCCAGCGCTTCCATATGGCGTGATTTGCCCGTTGTGCCCGTGGCGCGCCCGTTCGAGGTCCATGTGTTCTCCCATCCCTGGTTGGCTACGTGGGAGCGGTAGGTAATGTCCCCGTTGAAGGGGGCTCCGGAAACGGAAAGCTTCAACGCTTCAACGCCCGGGGTCATCCCCGTGGTGCCAGCATATGTAGTGCCGTGAACGGCTGCCTGCCAGCCAATGCTAGAGACATGCGCGGTTACGTTGGGCAGGCCGATGATGGATGCGCGCGCAGTGCTTCCTGGCGCGGCATCATCCTTCTCAACAAGCTTGACCTCGATTGCCTCTACGCGCCTGCCAAAGCCCGTGGTGCCCGCGCTCTCGCCGTTCTTGGCCCAGCCAAGCCATCCTTCGTCCTGTACATGGGCTCGATAGTAAATGTCGTAGTGCTCGGCGAACTCGTTGGTAAGCCTCATTTGGATAGCTTCGATTT
Source organism: uncultured Collinsella sp. (assembly GCA_958348565.1). Taxonomy (GTDB): domain Bacteria; phylum Actinomycetota; class Coriobacteriia; order Coriobacteriales; family Coriobacteriaceae; genus Collinsella. Next base: position 5,185 of record CATVZP010000001.1, read on the forward strand.
GGCGCGATTCGCCAACGGTGCCCGCGACTTCACCTTCGTTCTTCCAGCCTTGCCAGCCAAGGTTTGCGCAATGGGCTTGGTATTGCACCGTGCCGGAGTAGGGGAGGGCCGCCATGTCGACTTTGAACGCCTCGAGTGCCTTGGACTTTCCCGTGGTGCCAGCGGTCTTGCCCTCCTTGACCGAGGAGATCCAACCCGTTCCAGAAACGTGGGCAGAGGTCATAAGGGTCGAACCGTTGGTCTTCGTGCGAACCAGCCTGTACGTTCCATCGGCAAGCTTCTTGTAGTACGTGAGCGCGGACGTGTTGCCAGAGAATACGGCAATGTCGTAATCGGCGGACTTTAGAATCATATCGGAGAATTCAACGAGGTAGCACGTGTCGCCCTTGGGGCAGAGGGCTTGGATAGCCGTATCTGAAGAAGATGAGATGGGTGAAGCGAACCAATCCATAATGCTGTAGTCGACCGTGCTCGACGGACTGAAGGCCGCGGCTTTCGTCATGTTGAACACGCCGCATCCCGCGTCACCCGTTGCCGAGTTGTACGTGCTCGATCCATAGCCGGACAGCGCAACTTCGGGGTTGAAGAACAGGATTAGCTCGGCTGCCACCGAAGAGTCGATATCGGTAATTCCCAAGGAGCTCAACTGGTCTTGCTTGGAGGGCCACAGCCCGGTTGGCGTGTTGGGGTGTCCCTTGTAATAGTAGGCGTACTCGTCTCCGTAGTAGGTCATGGTGAGCTTGGCGTAGTCTTCGAACGACTGCTCTAGGTTGACGTAGGTGCCCAAGAGAACCATGGGCTTTTTGCCTTCAGCTTCGGCGGCGGTGAAGTAGCCGTCGTTGAAGTTGTAGAGTGCCTTGAACGCCGCGACCGTTGCGTCGCCACGTTGCTGGAGCGCGGTGAGCATACTCGCCACGTTCTTCTTCTTTACCGCCGGATCGGTGGCAATGGCGTTGGCAAATGCGTTGCCGTCAGCGCTCTGGAACAGGTTCGCGCGCGTCATCCACCATTCAGTGTTCGGCTCGCATTTCAACACGGCGTACATGGAGTCCCAATGGGCGTGCCATCCGTAGTCCGAGCTTGCCTGTCCGTTCTTGTATGCGTACTCCTTGGCGGCCAGCCAACTCTGCTCAAGCTGGGCTTCCTTGGCGGCGGGATCCACACCTTCAGCGTTGAATGCCTCGTTCATGAAGTTGTAAGTAGCCGTTCCGTCAGAAAGAAGATAGATCTTGTAGTTGTCCTGGGGAATCTGGTTGGCGTAGATGATCGAATGGATGAGCGAACAGGTAATGTCATTGATGAACAGGTTGAACTTCGAGTCGGGCTTCAGACGCTTGAGCTCCTTTACGTAGCTTGCAAAAGCGCTGTAGTCGCTGGAGACCTTAACGGCGTCTTCGGTCATGAAGGGCATGGCGTACATGCCGCTGGGGAGTGCATTCCAGTTAAATGCCGACGGGCGGTCGAGCATGACAATGGATGGCGCCGCGGTGCCCGTGGCGGAGGTGGTGTAGTCCCAGTAAGAGATTGAGTAGAGGACTACCGGGAAGGATGCAGAGAGGGGTGCGAGGTTGTACTCACTCGCGGTCACGCCGAATTCGCGGGTGTCGGTGCCAACCACGCGACCGTCCTTGAGGTACTCGATGGTTGCCGTGAACGGTCCGTAGGTTTCAACATTGAGCGCCATGCCGTTCGCGTTGATAGTTGCCAGCGAAGTTGAGCCGGACACCTTGCGGGTCACGGTGTCGCCGTACGCCATGGTTGCGGTTACGCGCATGTCCGTGGCGACGCCGTCGGTGCGCAGAAGGTTGAGCGAGTCGGGACGTACGCGGACGACGGTGGACTCCCCCTCCTGCGTAATGGATGTCTGGTAGTACGAGGGAATGTAGGCATCTTTGTCAGATGAGGGCGCTTTATCGCCGTGTTTCACCAAGAGGATTTCGACGGCTTCAGCGCGATAGTCCCAACCGGTCGTACCGGCTATTTCGCCGTTTTTGGCCCAGCCAAGCCATCCGAAGTTCTGGGCATGAATGCGGTAGTACACGTCGTAGCTGCTGGCAATGTTGCCCGTGAGCTCGATTTGGATTGCCTGCATGGAGTACGACATGCCCGTGGTACCCGCCACGGCGCCGTCTGCCACCCAGTCCTGCCAACCCACGTTGGTGCAATGCGCGCGGTAGCGAATGCCGCCGTCTGCGTTGGCAAGGGAGATCTTAAGGGCTTCGATGGCGCGTGCTTTGCCCGTTGTTCCGACCGTTGCACCGTCCTTGCTGAGGTCGGGCTCCCAGCCTTGGTCGCTGACGTGCGCCGCGTATTGAACGGAAGGGGTGGATACCGTCTGTGTTTCGGTGGTTGGTTCAGGCAATTGGGTTGCTGCCGTCGTGGCGGCGTCTTCCACGGGAGTTGCCAGGACTTCTTCCATTTCGCTGGCGGACGTGCCGGTGGCTTCGGAGGGATCGTCGGTGACGTTCGTCATGGATTTCTCCCGAGCAGTTTGATTTGAGGCGGGGATTGTCGCCCCTTCGCCGGGAGTGAGTGCTGTTTCCTCTTGGATTGTGACTGACTCGGCCGGTCCTAGCTCGCCTTCGTCAGCATACGCAGTGTTCGGCACCAACGCTAGAGCAATGAATAGCGAGTAGAAGAGTGTGAAGCGAATCGTTGCTTTGCGTCGACTCATGCTAGCTCCTTTCCACAGGCATAATGCACCATTTGATGGTAGCAGCATTTGGGAGCGTTCGATTTGCATTATCCCAACGGTTGAGGATATCGGGTAAGCGGCCTTGAATATCAACACCAGCTGGCGATCGGCCGGATAGAGGGCTTCTGCCCGAAGGCCGCCGAGATGCTCGAGGAGCCCGAGGCGGATGCGCTGGCCTACATGGACTTCCCCTATGAGCACCACGTGAGGCTGCGCACCAACAACGTGCAGGAGCGCGCCAACCGCGAGCTCAAGCGCCGCAGCCGTGTGGTGCAGGTGTTCCTCAGCAGGAAGTTGCTCATCAGGATGATGGGCGCCGTTTTCGCCGAGATGGACGAGGACTGGGCGGGCCTCCGCTGGTTCAACGACGAGTCCATGGGAAGGGCCGTGGAGGGCACAAAGGTGAACGCGCCCGCGCCCGCCTACGGGGCCTTCGCCGCCGAGCATGCCGCGGGGATCATCGAGCCCGTTGTTGCCGACAACCCCGTTCCCGGGAGGAGGGTAGCGTAGCATGCGTTAGAATGACAGCATTTTAGGCGACGATCGGTTACCGCGACGGCCCCTGGCCGCTGCTCAAAAACCGAGCCCTACACCAACACTGATACAACTTTTGGAGCAGTAGGTATGGCGAGAAAGAAACGAAAACCGATAATCTCAAGGGGCAAAAATACAGGTTTGAGGTGAATGATTTCATTCTGGCTGAGGATTGGTCATACACGAAACCGGGACGTCAGTTTTTTGATGATGACCTGCTGAGAATAATCGATTTCTTCTGCCTGCACTCGCCGTGCAAACAAGGAAGCTATTCTGGTTTAACTTTGGACATGCTGGGTTGGCGCAACCCTTGGAATAGCTCAAGGTTTCGCAATCGATTTATCGAACTGCTCGGCTTGTCCGAGGAGTCATTCATCTACTGTGATTATCAACATTGCTTTAAAAAAGAGTGGGAGAAGCTGGGCTTACATACTGATTATCTTTCAATGAGGCATCCATATGCTGTCATAGCTGCTGCAGGCGAGTCTAACCGATACATGGACCTTCTTCATAGGATTCGAAATAGCTTTGCTCACGGGAGGTTCACCGTTGCAGGAGATCATGGAGAATACTATTTTTACTTTGAAGATGTGAAGGAAACAAATGGATCTACGTGCGTTCTCGCGCGCGCTTGCTTAACAAAAAGCGGGATGAGTAGACTGCTCGCTTTTTTAACTCGAGAAAAAGGCTCTGCAGCTGGATTCGAGTCGATTATCGAGACTCATTGATGCCCGATTATCGTCGTTGCCGAGTTTTCAACATAAACCTAAAGCAGTTCGTTTTGGTGTGCTGCATTAAATTATTCGTCAACAGCATAGGTAACAGTTCTCGAGTTCCAAGTCTCATATGAGCAAGTAGCGAAGGCGAACGACACCGCCGCTCCCATCATTCTTGATAAGTGATTATTACGCGGCGTGAGCACCACCCGTTTAGGGGTTTGCGTATCGGTGCCCACGCCGTTTGCGTATCGCGCGTTTCGCGCTGAGCGTATCGCCTATTGCCTTTTGGCTACTTCCTGGATAAGACCAGCTTGCGGACGTTCACGTCGCCCAGGTCTATCCTGACCGCCCCGTGGATCAGCCTGTCGACCATCGCATCCGCCTGGACGCCGCCGCCGAGGCGGCCGTGCCACTCCGCCGGCGCGTACTGCGTGCAGAGCACCGTGGAGTGCGACATGTACCTGCGCTCTATCAGCTCGAACAGGAAGCGGATGGCCACGTCGTCGACGTCCTCGGTCAGCCACTCGTCAATGACCAGCAGCTCGTATCGGGCGTACTTCCTCAGGATCTTCGCGTCCGAGCGCTCGGTGGCCGCCAGCTCGTCGCGCTCCATGAGAAGGTCGGGCAGCCTGACGTAGCGGGCGCTGCGGCGCATGTTGCAGGCCCGTTTGGCGATGCAGCAGGCGAGGTAGCTCTTGCCCGTGCCGGTGCAGCCCTCGATTACGACGTTGCGCGATTCCGCCATGAACTGGCAGGTGCCGGCCTCGCGGATGAGCACGCCGTCGATGCCGCGCCCCTCGTATATCATCTCGCCCATGTCGGCGTCGGGGAACCGCAGGTGGGCGCGGCCGACCAGCCTTTTCACGCTGCTGGTGCGCTTCTCCTCGTACGCGTGGTCCACCATCATGCGGACCCTCTCCTCGAACGGCATCGCCATGCACGTCCTGTCGGAGTCCTGCAGGTCGAGCGCGTCCGCCATCTCGCCCATCGACATCTCGCGCAGCTTGCGCCGGGTCTCTTCGTCTATCATCTCCACACCGCCTAATCCCTGTAGTAGTCCGCGCCGCGCACGTGCCCCTTGGGCGCGTCGCCGCCTTCCGGCTTCCTCCCCTGGCCGGCGACGGGTTCCCGCCGGTCGAGGTTCGAGTCGAGTATCGCCTTGAGGTGCCTGTACCTGGGCGACGTCAGGCGGGGCAGCGCATGCGCGCATGCGGCCTCAAGCCGTTCCTCGCCGTACTTCTTGGAAAGGTTGAGCACGGAGAGCGCCGGGTTGTACGACTGCTCCTTGACCTTCACGCGGCCGAAGATGCGGTCGACGACGGCCGCGCTGTTCGGCCCGATCTTCTTGGCCCAGCCCTGATGCGCGCGTCGTCCCATTCGGGCTTCAGGAACGCCTCGGGCATGTGGGCGGGGTCGGTGGAGTACGCGTTCCCGACGTAGGCCGGGAACAGCCGGTGCGTGGCTATGCGCTCGCCGGCATGGTGGTAGATTGACAGCGTGGATTCGCCGACCCGGAGGTCCACTTTGCGCCCCGCGTAGCGGTGGGGCACCGAGTACCGGTTCCTGGCGTACACGACGTGGAAGTCGAGGCCCACCGAGCGGTTGTAGACCCATTCGGCGACGTCGTAGCGGACGTCGGGCAGCGGCCTGAGGCTGCCCGCCTCGGCCTCCGCGAACACGGAGTCGCGGCTGCCCTCCCGCTTCTGGAAGGGGTGGGCGTTGTACGCGGCGTTGCACTCCCGCACCGCGAGCACCGCCTCGTCGAGGCTGGTGAAGGTGCGGTTGCGCAGCTGGGCGATCACCCAGGTCGCGGCGTCCTTGACGGTCCCCTCGGCGGACGCCTTCTGCTTGGGCTTCCTGACCTGGGCCGGCATGATGGCGGTCATGTAGTGCTCGCCGAGCGCCTCGTAGGCGTCGTTGAGCACGACCTCGCCCTCGCGCGGGTGCCTGACCACGCCGGTCTTCAGGTTGTCGCACACGGTGCGCTGCGGCACGCCGCCGCAGAACTCGTACATGTGCACGTGGCAGCGCAGCCAGGTGCGCTCCCTCATGTCCAGCGTCGGCTCGAAGTAGGCCTTCTGGCTGAACGGGAGCACGCCGACGAACAGGTAGATCTTCGAGGCCTCCCCGGTGACCGGGTTAACCAGCCCCCTGCCGACCGTCGGGCCGGACCAGTCGACCTCGCACGACACGCCCGCCTTGTGCTCGATGCGCTTGGTCAGGCTGTTCGCCGCGGTGTAGTCCCCGTAGCGCTCGCAGAACCTGGTGTAGCCCATGGCGACCATGTGCTCGCGCGAGCACTTCGACTTGTACTCGTCGTGCAGCAGGCGCAGGTTGACGCAGACCTTCGCCATCTCGGCGTGCACGTAGGACCAGTCGGGCTCCTCGAAGGCGCTCTCGTGCACGTTGCGGTCGGGGTAGAACAGCTCGTAGACCAGCTCGTCCCCCATGCCCTTCACCTGGTCCCAGGTGATGCCGCGATCGTCTGCGATGTCGAACACCTCGCAGACGCTGCCCATGGACATGCGCCTGGTCCTGGCGATCGACCTCCTCGACACGCCTTGGTCGCGGAGCTCCATTATGAGCTTCGCCCTTATCTTCCTTGCCATGTGGTTTCTCCTTCCGTTAATCGGTTGCATGGCAAGCCGATTCTACGGGCGGAGGAGGGGCGATACGGAAATGGCAGAACGGGCGATACGGAAGGAGCGAAACGTCTGGATGGGAAGCGATACGGAAAGCGCGAAACAGATGCTACTCAGAGCGCGCAATACTCAATAAGGGATAACGTCGCCCAGCCTTCGCCAAGACAGCAGGCACAAAGCGAGTTCAGAAGCCAATCCCCGTTATCTCCACTCGCATTGAACGTTCGATGATGTAATGAGCTGAAGCTACCGTAATGACCTCAGTTTTGCTTCACTTTACACAGTATGCGTCAAGCTGATGCTCATTTAATACCCATTGAAATTATAGCCCCCATTGTTCGGATGCTCTCTTCTGAATCTCGGATACGAACGACGCGCTTTTTGCAGTTTGGGCGTTTCCTCCAAAGTCGAGATATGCCGACCTTGCTAATTCGATGACAGGTCGGAGGTCTTCAGATGAAGGCGGTTCCAGTAATTCGAGCTCGGATTTGGTTAGGTCCAATGAGTCAGACTGTTTTGCACAATAAAGATAGATCACGTGGAAGAGGAGGTCATTCTGCTCTCCTCGTGTTAACTCAAACTTCTTTATGAGCTGTTTAATCTGATTGCCGGTTTTCGCTAATTGGTAATATGCCTTGAGGGAGATATTCTCATTAAAAATCTTACTGTATTTGTTCTCGTCTCCCAAGATTTTGGCGGGTCTAGCCCGAGCATAATCAGGCTGTTTAAGCAATGTTGCAATCAAACATTGTCCCAAAAATGAAATCGAGACAATGTCCTTTGACGAAATGCCGTTGTTCTTTCCCGAACTTTTTCTTCTGTCGTAGTGGAGACCGTGGTTTTTGAAATACCTCTCTATCTGAAGATGAGTGGTTTCGAGCGAATGGAGAAAAGCAGGAGGTATAGACGTCTGATAGTTTGTTGCCTGAATAATTTTCGCTTTAGCTTCGTAATTGCTAGTAGCGATGCACTTTATTAGCACTTTCCTATCGTCGTCATTTTCCCCCAATGATTGGCAATGCCGAGCAATTTCGTTTGAGGTTTGGAGCCCGTTAACGATTCTTGGGTTAGTTAATGAGACGGAATGATCCATATCTCGAGCCATCGAGTCGGCTATGATAGTGATTCCGTTATTGAGCCACCAAAAATCAATAGCTGATTTATTGTCGAGCGTCTCTCGAATCGCTTGATTCACATGTACGTTGCCTTGGTAATCACGTATGTTCGCCTCAAACAATATCTTTTTCAGGTGACCGCTATCATCGGTAATGAAATCACAGTACTCCTTAAGCGATACCGTGAGGATTGCGCTTGAGCTATCGGGGCAAAGCGGCTCTTTTGTCCCTTTCAGGGTCATGGTCTCATCGGGCACTTCCTCAATGAGTTCGAAAAATTCAGGAGCAGTAATAAAATCAACGTCTACCACTGTGTTTTTAGATGGAATTATGCGTTCGACAAGTTCCTTAAGTTCTCTAGCTTGTTTTTCTAGGTTGTTGTGAATTTGAGTGGCCAATGAAACTGCCCAAAAATGAATATAGACCTGCAGGCGTTTTTTTATCGTTTGTTTAAGGATTGCTCGAATTAAAATAAAGAGATCGATAACGTCTTCGCGATATCTTTCCCGATCAGGGTCTTCTGATTCTGTCAGGTTTGCAAACGAATCTTTCCAGTTTTGGATAATCACTTCTGAAAAGCTGGTTTGATTTTTCGCCTGAATAAAATGAATGTCCACCCTGCTTTTATTGTCCAACTCGAGCGAATCGGAATCCTCTCCATTGACCAGGATATCATTTACGAATACAAAGATGCCGTCATAGCCGCCATCGCCTCCGCCGTCAGTCAACCCTCTGGCGATATCGTCATCATCAAGCAGGTACTGGGTCAAAATTTGTTGAGCAGCGACGTGTTCGAAAGCTTCACTGGGACTCATTCCATCGTCTATGCGATGCCGCTCACTTTCGATGAAATCTATAATAGAAGATTGCGTGATGTTGAGGCTTTTGCTCATTTTTGCTCCTCCATCATTTGCAGAAACTTGCTCTTACGCTTTTGGAATAAGTTTTTCATTGTTGCTTTCGAGACGGCCTGCTGATCGTGCATCGCTCATGGTGTCATCATCGGTGCAGTCGAACGTCGCAAGCCAATGGGTCAGCTCATCGCGCCTTTCCGTCGTCGGCTTGTCCTTCAGCTCCTCCAGCTTGTCAGTCAGGCGGACGAAAGCCCACTCCACCATGTTTCCCTGGGTGCGCAGCCTGGGACCTGTTTCTTCATCCTTCTCGGGCGTCAGGTTGGCCGCTCCCGCTATGGCGAACAGGCAGTGCATCGCCTGGTTGGGGCTTCCGAAATAATGCCGCGTCAAGGCTGTTAGGGTGACGCCCAGCGCCTCGCAGAGGGCTTCCATCTGCTTTGCGCGTGGTATGCGCTTTCCTTGCTCGTAGCTTCGCAGGGTGAACAGGCTCAGCCCCGCCTTCTCGGCGATCTCCTCCTGGTTGAGGCCGCGGATACGGCGCATGTCCTTGAGGGCGGCGGCGAAGCTTTCGCTCATCCAACGCTGCCCCGATTCGGGCTTATTAGAATCGTAGTCGGGGTAGGCGGCGGGGTAGTCCCGCTTGCTGAAATGGTCGTGGAACTCGTCCTTCCACAGCTCGTAGTCGCCCCGGAACGCCCCCTCGTTTTTACACATCGCCTCGTTCGCCTTCGCCCATCTTCCTATGCCTTGGATGAAGAAGTCCCTCGTAGGGGCGATATAGGCGAAATCGTCGTTGTAGCCGAACTCGAAGCCGTAGATGTCGGCCAGCTCCACGGTCATGAGGAAGAGTTCGTTGTGGTCGGCAGCGGGGTCGAACGGGATCAGGGCCTCCGGCATGACCTCCAGCGCCGCCGCCAGGCTCCGGACGTGCTCGGGCTTCGGCATGCGCCTTGCGAGCTCGTAGCTGCGTACGGTGGACTTGTCGATGCCCGCTACCTGCGCGACCTCTCTTTGGGTGAGTCCCCGCAGCGACCTCAGCTGCCTCAGCTTCTCGGCGAGGCGATATCCCTCGCGCCCCCTCGGGAGGAGCGGGTTTCTCATCTCCATCGAATCCCCGCTTCGGATGTCCGACAAAACGCCGGAATGGCGCGAACCTGCTAGTACATTTTTAGTTTATATCAACAGTGCGTAAATGTGCTACTAAAGGATGGGAGGTTAACGGCGGTGGAGATGATAAACGCGAACGAGATCACCGACCTGATGGGGGGATCGTGTTATTGAGGCGTATTTCCCGCGTGTGGGTGTTCGAGTTGAAAGCGTATAGACGTCGAGGCCCATCTTGGTGGTTGTGATGCCGTTCCAGTAGGTTGGACCGACGTGCGGAAATGAAGGATATCGATGCGGTGTTCTATTGGATGACTTAGAACGGCGGCCCAGCTTCTGTATATTTATAGGGTCCATATGACGTTGTTCAGGCATTTTGAATTGGAGATGGCGTGACCACTCAAAAGACGCACCGTGTATCCGTCGCGATGTCGGTATATAACCCGAGAGCTGAGTATTTTCGTGAGCAAGTAGACAGTATTCTTGAGCAGACGAGCGAGCCCGTTCTCGTCATGAGGAATGATGGATCTCCGAACCTTGAAACGGTGGCGCTTTGCGCCGAATATGCAGACCGCGACAATGTCGTTGTGATCGATGGCGTGAATCTTGGTTTTGCAGCTGGTTTTCTCGCTGCACTTCGAGCATGTCCAGATACCGATTATTATGCGTTTAGCGACCAGGACGACTTCTGGCTCCCTGAAAAGCTTTCGCGTGCGGTTGAAGAGCTCGACGAGGTAGGGGCTTTCATAGATTCCGTGCCTGTGATGTATCACAGTGACTTCGTGTTCTGCGATCAGAATCTAAATGAGGTCGAAGACACTCCAAATCGCAGGCTGTCCTCCAGCTTGGAAAATGCTGTTGCTGAAGCCGCTATACCCGGGATGGTAATGGTTTTCAATCGCGCCATGAGGGAGCGATTGCTGTCTGTCGACCCCGATGGTATTGCGGGACATGATTGGTTATGTGCTCTCATCTCAAATGGGTATGGGAAGACTATTTCGGATCCGAGGGTGTCCCTTAAATATCGGAGACACTCAGAGAATGTATCGGCTGGGAATATGGGAGCATTTCAGAGGCTCAGTTTCAGGATTAGGACGTTCTTGTTTGGGGAAACGCTCGGAAAAGTGCGTGTGATGATCAAGAGGGTTGCCACCGCGTGTTCTGGGGAATTCAGTGCTCACAACCGTGAGTTAATTGACCTCTACAGTCGGCCCATTACCGTTCTCACTCAGTTGAGGAAGGCTTTCTGGCCTGTTCGTTATCGTGAAACCGTTGGTGATGAGCTGGCTTTTAGGTTACTGGTTCTTTTGGGTAGGATGTAGGAATGCCCCGGGATCGCAATCGATCCCGGGGCGCTATATTAAGCAGTGCTGGGTTTGAAGCTTTTGAAAAGCAGCGCTAAGCTGCCGGTCGAAAAGGCAAGAAGAGCGGCGATATAGGAGAACGTCGCTCCGTTCATGTCGAATATCGAGATGAATAGGGGGCTTAGTATGCAGGATATGGCGAAGCTGCCAAGGCTGATTAATAGCTGGCCCTTGAGTTGCCTTACAACGGTGAGCGCAGCCGAGAGAAACCATGAAAGCGCAACGAGGATGCTGCATACGATGAGTGGGTTGAGCAAATAGAGATGCGGGAGGATTGAGTCTCCAAATAGCAGGCGCATAACCGGTTTTCCAAGAAGACCAAATCCGGCAAACGCACAGATGGCGATTACGGCAATCGCTATGCTTACCTTCTTGATAATGTCGTAGAAGCGTTTGGAGTTCTTATCAAGATAGCATTGGGCGAGTGGGGCAGTAAGGGGAACAAATAGATAGTTTGCAGATACCTGCACAAGAGTTACGGGCATAGCTACGGACGTGTATATGCCGAGCTTCTCGCTTCCAAGCATGGATTCAAGTGCGTATCTGGGTACTTGCCCCATGGTGTTAAAGAAGAGGCCATAGGCCGCGATGGGAAGACAGACAATAAGCAGGCCTAGGACCCTTCCCAGATCCTCTTTTACATTACTGGTCGTTTTCTTCTGGTTTGAGAACGGTTGTGCGGTGGCTCGCTCGTAGATGCAGACAATAGCGGTAGAGCCAATGCTGAGTCCGCAAATTGCAAGCAGGAGGTCATTGGTTGCCAAGAGGATTCCGCAGTATAGCGCGAGGTCCACAAGGGATTTAAGGATGTAGGCTTTCCCGATGTAGTCCATTCTGTTCGCACGTTGAAGTATCCCCTGATAAACGTCAGAGACGGCCTCGGAAATCTTGAACACCATGTAGACAATGATGCACAGGGATGTGTAACCGTCATAAGGGTTAACCCCGGTAAACACAATGCATGCTAAAAGTGAGATTCCCGACGTGATGGCTCTCGAAAGAATGTACTGGTTATCCGAGTAGTCTCCCTTCAGGTCGGAGACCTGATAATTGCGCATCGTATAGGTGGCAATCGCGTTTAGGGAGTTGCCAATAGACATTGCAAGTGAAAAGGTTCCTGCCGGTCCATAGCCAAGGATTCGAACAACGATGTAGCTAAGGGCCCATTGTGCGATGAGGTAGACAAGGTTGCCGATTGAGTTCCATGCAATGTTTTCGCCGATGCTAAGTTCTTTGGCTTTACTCACCCTTTTTGCACTTCCTGTCCTGTTCGTTCATCCACATCGTGAGGACGACGCGATGGATAACCCAGTAGATGGACATGGGAAGGTGCTCGTAGGCAAAGCGCTGGGCCCGGAAAACGAAGGTTCGGCGGACGGTCAGCTTGTCGGCATCTGTCCAAGGGGTGAGGGCCAGATACTTATCAAAAAGCGCGTTTTGGGGATGGATGCTGTTGTGTTCCCACGGGCGACCGGTCTGAGCGCTCATGCAGTGATTGATTAGCGGACCCCCATTATCAAGAATGGAGGTGACGGTTTCTTTAGGAAAATATAGCTTGTCGTCCAGATGATAGATCTTGTAAACGTAGTCGACTCCGTAGATATAGAAGCAGCTATTGAAGTTGTACGTTGGGCTGATGTACTTTATCTTGTCTCGGAAGAGGACGTTTACGATATCCTGGTCTACAACAAAGTACTTATTCCTCACATGGGTCAGGTGGTCGATAATCTGTTCAGTGCAGCCATAGGCGTTCCAGTTTGGTTGGCTGATGAGCATGACTCCGCAATTGAAGTAGTAATCCTCTCGGGGGATGTCGATGCAGCGCTTGTATTCGGTGAGAACGCAGTCCCATGTGGCGGCGCAGATAGAATCGCCAAGGTCCATCTCGATTAGTTCGTCAAGAGGGCCGTTGATGATGGTGTCGCCATCAATTTGGAGGACTCGGTCGGTGGGAAGATCGAGCGTGGAGGCTGCGAATAGCTTGTAGTACGTGGTGTAGGTCCCACGCCAAGGTTCGACTTTCAGTTGGATGAGCATATTCCTAATGCTCGTAGGGTCAACGGGAATAAGATTGCGTCCATACTTCTCCGCGATGCCCTTAATTCTTGCAAGGTTATCTTTAGAGATGCCGTCATCAAGGAGGTAGACGTTTATCTGATCAAGGTGAGCGTTATTCATGCAGAGTGATTCGATTGAGACGCCCGTAACCATCGCGTAGTTGTTGTCGGATTGATACAAGACGTTTAGAATCTTGGGCTGCGCCATGAGACCTCCATTGCACCTTACGTTTGGACGAACTGCTTTTTAACTCGATAATGATACCGTTTGTCTTGCCAAGGAGGGCTTTGTTCATGTTAAGCGCATGATGTCCTGCTCGGTCTGAGGTGCTCTTGTGGTTGATGTTTAATGGGGATGGCCACCCTGCGGTAAACTAGGCTAGTTGAACCTGAGACCCTTTGAAGATGCGATTAGAAGGATGTTGCTTTGATAACAGCCGATTCGTCAATTAAGCTGAGTGTGATTGTTCCTTGCTACAAGGTGGAGAAGTACCTCCCGGCATGTCTCGACTCCCTTATTAACCAAACGCTAGATGATATTGAAATCATCTGCATCAACGACGGTTCGCCGGACGGTTGCATCGATATCCTTCGTTCCTATGAGGCTGCAAATCCTGGAAAAGTCGTCGTTATTGATAAGAAGAACGAGGGCGTGTGGCGCGGTCGTTTTGATGGTATTCGAATTGCCAGGGGTGAGTACATCGGATTCGTAGACAGTGACGACACGGTTGCTCCTAATTTCGCTGAGATTCTTTATCGTTCAGCGAAGGAGAACGATGCCGATATTTCAGTGTGTGGCTTTAAGCGGATTGATCTCGACACCAATAAGGTTCTGTCGGTTGAGATGTGCAGTCCCCGCGAGGACTTCGTTATTAGCGAGGAACCGGGTCGACTCATTGAGCTTAACGGAGCTCCTTGGAATAAGGCGTTCCGGTCAAGCATTCTCAAGTCCATGAACGACCTTGAGGAGCCGCCGACTGTATTAGATGACTTGGCTTTCCACTTGCTCGTATATCTCGAGGCTCGCGGCAAGGTCGTTTTCTCCGATGTGCCGCTGATCAACTATATGGTGCGCGCAGATTCGATTATTAACACTGTTCGCAAAGAACAGGTAGATTCGATTTATCGCACTTTCGACTTCATACGTTCCTTGTACCTTGAACGCGGCGTTTCAGAGGACATGCTTAAGGCCTTAGACGGTATGGCGTTCCTTCATCTGGGTGTCTCTCTGTTGTTTAGGTTGTTCAACGATCCGACCTGCGATGTTTCTGCCTACATTTCGAGGTGCACTTCATTCTTGGATGACAAGTTCTCGACGTGGCGCAATTCGAACTGCATGTCTCTTTCGTATGCCCTTAAGCAAAAAGGCCCGTTCATCAAGCTTTGGATTGCACGCCTGTTCTATAAAGCGCACCTCATGAGGCCGTTTTTGTCTGCCTATCGCTTTGCGATTACCAAACTGAGGATCGACATCAAGTGGTAGTACGCAATTTCTCGCCACTGTCTGAAAGGCATTTGTCTCATGTCCAATAAGCGCCTTTTGGTGATTATTCCAGCCTACAATGAGGAAGAATCCATTTCTTCAACCGTTGACGAACTGACTTCGACGCTGCCTGGTGTCGATTACGTTGTAGTAAACGATGGTTCAAAGGACGGTACAGAGCGTATCTGCCTCGAGCATGGTTATAACTACGTGTCGTTGCCGGTTAATTCCGGCCTCACAGTCGGTTTCCAAACTGGCATGAAGTACGCACTTCGTAACGGCTATGATTACGCCCTTCAGTTTGATGCGGACGGCCAGCACAGGCCTGAGTATATTTCCAAGATGCTTGATCTCGCGGTTGCTGAAGACGTCGACATCGTTATTGGCTCACGCTTTGTAAACAAGTGCAAAGAGGTTTCTGCACGCATGCTCGGCTCGCGCATCATTACGGTTGCGATTAAGCTCACTACCGGCAAGCGAGTCGCAGATCCGACTTCTGGCATGCGCATGTTTAATAGGAAGATGATTGAGCGTTTTGCAAACGATGACTCCTTGAATCCGGAACCTGAGTCTATTTCTTACCTTATGAAGAAGGGCGCGAAGGTTCGTGAGGTCCAGGTTGAAATGCGCGAGAGGCAGGCGGGGGAGAGCTACTTGAATATTCCCAAATCGATTGCCTATATGGCGCGTGCTTGCATTTCCATACTCTTCGTTCAGTGGTTTAGGTGATTGAACAATGTCTATTGTGCTTAGGGCCGTCCTCCTGCTCGGGGCGCTTTTGGTTTTGTATTTTGTCATCAAGAAACTGAGGAAGGCGCAGATCGAGGTACTGGACTCCGTGTTCTGGCTTTTCTTTGTCTTTAGCTTTGTTGTGCTGGCCGCTTTTCCCCAGGTAGCCTTTTGGCTATCTTCTCTTCTGGGATTTGAGAGTCCGGCGAACTTCGTGTTCCTCTACGTGATCGTTTTGCTCCTGTATCGTGAGTTCAGCAATACGGTGAGCATCTCGAAGCTGCGTCGGAGGATTAATCAGCTTGTTGAGGAACAGGCGCTTCGAGGTTGATGTGATGGTCTGTTCCGTAGGAAGTAATTGAGAGTAGAGGTCACAACAGTGTCTATCCCTCGCGTTATTGCCGGTTTACTTTTTCTATTCATATTTGTGTCATTGCTCTATTCTTACTTTGGTTCAATTCCAGACCGATCCCAGCATCAAAAACATATTTATTCGGTTTGGCATAAAGCGAAGCCGCTTCTCTTTTTCTCAACGCTGTTCGCTATCGCAATGGAGGCTCTGACCTTGTGGGGCATGCGTTCTTCCAATCCACTTGTTATTGAGGACTGGAGTCGAAGGCGTGTGGCGATTTTTTTTGTGTTCGGGATTGTTGTTGCGATAGTTGTGCGCTTGGCTTTTGTTCGTCTCGTTCCGGTCCTAAGAAATCAGCTGTCTAAATCAGACAATCGTCGCGATCGAGTACGCGTTGTGATTCTCCTGGCTGCAAGCTTCTTGATGTTGCTTGGACTGGGAATTCTCTACGTTGTTGTGGGGCACGCGTCTTCCCTAATCTATCTTTCGGCGTGCGTTGTCGTTGTTGTTGTGTTCGTGGTGATGTTACTTCAATGGCGCTCCTTTACGCCTCTTGCTGGATTCCTTCTTATTTCATTTGCTATCGGCTCTTTTTTTGTTTTTTGCATTCCCCCATCCACGGGCTTTTCTTGGGATGACGGCATTCATTTTGATCGAAGCTTGGGTATTTCTTACTTTGGCAGTGCGGAATTGTCTCCTGCTGAAGTGGAAATGGCGGTCATGCCGTGGAACAATACGACCGGTGAAATGAACTACTCCCTCCTCTATGAGTCTCTTCCTAGACTTGATGAGCAATATTCTGACGCTGCCGATCTTGGTCAGATCGAAGAGGTGCACGGGTGGATTTCCCCTGTTTTCCATGCGGACCTCATTTCAATCTCAATGGTCGGTAACATTCCGAATGCGCTTGGCATCTGGATGGGTCGGCTGCTTCATCTTTCTTTGAGCGGCCTTGTGTTGGCGGGTAGATTGTTTAACCTGCTTACGTATATTGCTATTACGGGAACCGCGATTGCCATCGCCCCCTCGAAGAAATGGTGCTTTTCTAGTATTGGCCTTTTGCCCACCAACCTATTCTTGGCGGCAAGCTTTTCCTATGATCCATGGGTCATCTCATGTCTCATACTGTTCACATCACTTGCTTCCCGGTTGATTTCTTCTAATGTTCGGATTTCATTCAGTCGCTTGCTTCCTTGTCTGGTCGTCTTGGCTCTGGGCCTTGCATCGAAGGCCATTTATTTTCTACTCGCTGGCATATTACTTCTGGTGCCGAAAGGGCGGCTTGGAAATGCAGGTCAAAAACGCCGGTACTATGCTGCCCTGCTTGTGTTTACCTTGGCGATGATATTGTCGTTTGTGTTGCCTCTGCTGTTTACGTCCAGCGGTAACGCAGGCGATGTAAGGGGCGGTTCAGACGTCAGCTCGATTGGACAGATTAAGTACTTTTTCACTGACCCTCTCGGCTTTTTGGCGACGATCGGCTTTTTTGTTATTGGCTATCTTTCGCCTTTGGAAGCAGGCGGATATGCGGTGTATACGGCGTATCTCGGTTTTATTGAAACGATCGTCCCTTTTCTTTCCCTCGTGCCCCTATCGTGTATTGTGGCTACCGCGTTGTTTGACCCCGATTCCGAGAGCGGACCCTCATTCAGTGTGTTTGCAAGGTGCTATCTAGTTTTTATATTTCTCGCCTCTGTTGTGCTTGTGGCTACTGCGCTGTACGTGTCGTTTACTCCTGTTGGTTTCTGGACAGTAAATGGTTGCTCGCCGAGATATATCTTGCCTCTGCTTGCGCCTCTCATGTTGGGTGTCGGATCGAGCCGTGTTTCCGATACGCGCGTGCGTCTATTGCTGGCAAGGGGCGGTATGATGCTCACCGGCGCGACGGGTTTTGCCGTCTGTATGTTTGTGGTATTCCAGCTTTAGACACGAGTCTGTGTATTTGCTGGGCGAGGTGGCGCTATGTATGGATGACGGATGTGAGTATTTGGCCACGAGTATGCCGCCCGTCTTGCTTACAATAGTTTGACGCTCTCTGGACCTCAGGTTCATTTGGGATAAAGTCTATGTTTTGGAACTGTTTATTATTGGGCAGGTAAATATGTCGAAGATAGATACAGCAAAGACTCTGCTTGGGTTGGCAAAAAAGAATCCTGGTAGCTATGCGCGAGCAGCAAAGTACGCCGTTAAGTATGGTCTTGTTGGTCTGCGCGATCGTTTTCACGATGAGATTGTGATGGATGACGTTGCGCTTCCATCTGAGGGTCTTGAGCCGGGGAGCTCTACGGGGAGCGTTTGCTTCTCCATCGTGATGCCCGTCTATAACGTGGATATCAAATGGCTCGATTTGGCCATTCAATCGGTAGAGGCTCAAACGTACGATAACTGGGAGATTTGTATCGCTGACGATGCATCGACCGACCAGCGCGTGCGCGATTACTTGCAAAAGAAGGAATCCGAAAAGATCAAGGTTGTTTACCTGGAAGACAACCAAGGGATTTCGGGCGCAACAAATGCCGCCGCAGAGCTTGCCAAGGGCGATTTCATTGCCCTGATGGATAACGATGACATCATTCATCCGGCTGCATTGGCCGACTTGTTCGTTGCGGCCACCGTGGAGCATGCTGATCTTATCTACACCGACAATGATGTGGTGGACGAAGATGGCAATCGACTCGCCGTACTTCATAAGCCCGACTGGTCGCCTGACCTCATGCTTTCTCAGATGTACGTGGGGCATTTGGTTGCCTTCAGTCGTTCTCTGTTCGAGTCGGTGGGTGGCTTTCGTTCTGAGTTCGACGGCAGTCAGGATTACGACCTGTTCCTTCGCATGTCGGCTGCTGCTAAGCGCATCTCCCACGTTGCGAAGTCGTTGTATTCTTGGCGTGCCATCGCTTCCTCTACGGCATCGAACCCTGATGCCAAGCCGTATTCTCAGTTCGCGGGGCAGAAAGCAATCCAAAGCTATCTCGACAGCTTGTACGGTAAAGACGAGTGTCGAGTAGATGAGACTGACAACCTGTTCGTCTATGACGTGAGGTATCCGGTCGCTGCGGGCACGCTGGCCTCGATTGTGATCCCCACAAAAGACCATGCGGACGATCTGAAGGTTGCTATCGACAGCATCTTCGCAAAGACCGAGTATCCTAACTTTGAGATTATCGTGTTGGATAATAATTCGTCCGATGCTGAGACCTTTGCGTATTTTGATACAGTTGTTTCCGAGCACGAGAACGTCAGGGTTGTAACCTCCGCCTACCCTTTCAACTGGTCAAAGCTAAACAACCAGGGGATTTCTGAGGCGAAGGGCGACGTTCTCGTTTTCTTGAATAATGATGTTGAGGTACTCGAAGGTTCCTGGCTTACCCGACTTGTCGAAAACGCACTGCGACCTGAAATTGGAGTCGCTGGAGCCTTACTTACCTATCCCGATGGCACTATTCAGCATGCTGGCGTTGTGGTCGGAATGGGCGGCTGGGCCGATCATGTCTATAAGGCAATGCCTGCGGTGCACAACGGAAATCCGTTCATTTCTCCCATGGTGACAAGGAATGTTTCTGCTGTTACGGGCGCCTGCATGGCCATCTCCCGTTCCTGCTTGGAAGAGATTGGGCTGTTTGATGAGGATTTCATTGTGTGTGGTAGCGACGTTGAGCTGTGCCTCCGTGCAATGAAGTATGGTAAGCGCAATGTGTATCTTCCGGGCGTGAGGCTTACCCATTACGAGTCGAAGACGCGTGATGCCAAGGATATCCCTGCCATCGACTTTAAGCTTTCGGAGGCTATGTATCGGCCTTACGTTGCTGCTGGAGATCCGTATTACAACTCCAATTTGGACTACATGTCCTGTGTGCCAAGGGTGCTTTCGAACAAGGAGCGTCTGCAGAGAAGTGTCGGTGCACGCATGGAGGTGTCAGTCCCCGAGATTCGACCGCTTCATTTCGTTAAAGCTGAGTCGGAACGCAGACGTCTCAATCTTCTCGTTCCGTCCGTTAATCCTGAGGATATCTTCGGCGGCATCGCCACCGCTCTTAAGTTCTACGAACGGTTGCTTGCTGAAACTGGCATGGATGGCAGGATTATTGTGCTCGATGCCGTAACGCGTGTCGGTTCTGTATCCGAGCGCTTCGACGGCTATGAGCTATATGAACTTGGCTCCGAGGGCGATGCACACTTCAGCATCGTGAACGCGTCTTCTCGTAATGCCGCTGATATTCCCGTTGCGCGAGGCGATTGGTTCATTGCTACGTCCTGGTGGTCGGCTTACTGCTATCAGTCTGAATACGGTGTCCATTTCTCGCGCGGCGACCTTGAGATGAATCCACTTATATACTTGATCCAAGATTATGAGCCTGGATTCTATGCTTGGTCTTCTAATTACCTTCTCGCGCGCTCTACATACACGAGCTCGACTCCCGTTGTTGCCGTGTTCAATTCCTCTGAGCTCAGGCAGTACTTCTTTGAGCGTGGTTTCCGCTTCGAGTCCGAGTTTTCTTTCGATCCGATGCTGAACGATAAGCTTAAGGAAAAGCTTGTCCAGCTTAATGGCAGGGCCGCGAAGCGTCGTCAGATTCTCGTATATGGTCGTCCTGGGACACCGCGCAATGCCTTCGAGCTCGTTGTCGAGTCCTTGAGGGAGTTCGTTGAGGCCTGTCCAGAAAGCTCTTTGTGGGAGTTCGTCTCTGCTGGTGAGCAGCATCCCCCTGTGCCGTTGGCCAACGGCAGGTATCTTGTTTCTGTGGGCAAGCAGTCTCTCGAAGGATATGCGAGCTTGTTGGCTGAGTCCTATGCGGGCATTTCTCTGATGGCCTCGCCCCATCCGAGCTATCCCCCGTTGGAAATGGCTTCTTTCGGCGTTAAGGTCATAACGAATACGTTTGTCGGGAAGGATCTCGCGAGTTTCGGTGATTCCGTCGTCTCTGTGAGCAATGTCACGCCGCATGGAATCGGCTGTGAGCTTGCCCGAATTTGCGAAGGATACTCCGCCGAAGTGTCGTGTGGCCGCGTGAACGCTCGCTATCTTTCCGATGAGGACTTGTTCCCATTTCTGACCGATATGGTTAAATCACTTGGCCTGTAGCCATGTCCTGGAGAGCGTCGGGGGCTCATGATGAACAAACAAGATGGACTAGTTGCCGCGTGGTACGTACCCACCCCCACTATGGGCGGCGGTGGATTTCGAACCATTCTCCAAAATGCCGCCGCGCTCTCTTGCCGTGGATATCGCAATGACTTTTATGTGATTCCTCCAGAAAATAAAGTTCTTGATCTTTTGTTCGTCGAGGAGTCTTGTTTAGCGTGGTTTGGCATGGCTCCTGATCGTTGGCTCCTTGCAGGTGCTAATGAGGAAGATCGAACTCTTTCCATTGCGACGTCCTGGGACACTGTCGAGTATCTGGCTTCGAGTTCACATGGCGCTCCTGGCTTTTATTTCGTTCAGGATTATGAGCCTTGGTTCTTCTCCTTGGATAGCAACTTTCTTGCTGCGGAAAACACGTATCGCCACGGGCTTCGAGTTGTCACCATTGGCAAGTGGCTCGCGGGAAAAATAGACAGAGAATATGGCAGTGTGCTTGGATATACGGACTTTGGCGTTGGTCCGTCTTACTATTCAGAGAACCTCGGCTGCCGTGAAAACTCGAAGCCGGCTTCAGAGCACGCCGTATGCGCTATTTATCAGCCTGAAAAGGGACGACGCGTTGCTCCTCTGCTCGTGGAGGCAATTCGCGTTGCACTGGAGCTCGATCCATCGCTTACGTTTTATCTGTATGGCTCTGATGCCCCGGTGCCCATTTCCGATCATCGCGTGGTGTCGCTTGGCTTGATTTCTACCGATGAATGCCGCGAGCTCTACTGGCGTTGCAAATGCGGAGTATCGCTCAGTATCTCAAATCCCTCACGCATTCCTTTCGAAATGATGGCGTGCGGGCTTCCCGTCATCGATCTCTACCGGGAGAACAACCTATTTGATTTTAGGGACGGTAGTCTTCTGCTTGCGCGTTCGGATGCAGCTTCCTTGGCAACGGCGATCGTGTCGCTGGCTGCAGATAGGGAGAAACAGGATAGTCTGCGCAAGGGAGGTCTTGATCTTGTTGCCGAGCGAACGGTTGCTTTAGAGTCTGATTGCTTTGCGAACTTGGTCTGTTCTGATCTGGGCGCGGGTGGTTTTGATGGCGCCTCAATCCGTCAGACTTATACTTGCGCACCCGTTGAGGCATCTGACGAGGCTCTTGCTGTCGAGCGTCGCCTTGTCGAAGAGTCGCACCGCTCGCGTGCGGAAGCGTGTGTACCTGTTATTTGGCCTGACTCTGGCATTTGCGTTAGCTTTACATCATTTGAGCCCGCTGGCGATGCGCGTTTAGCTGTTTGGTCCATGGGGGATCAGTCGGATCTTCAGTGGTTTCAGATGGATGGGTCTGATGCGGATTTCCAGGTGCTTGTTGACCGGGAAGATGGCTGGGACGTCGGATGTCGAACCTACAACTTTCATTTCTACATCAACGCAAGCAAGGGTGAGCCCGTGTTTGCCGGTAGCGCTGTTGTCCCGCTGTCTCCTGATGTGTCTGTGGGGAAGGTCGAAGCTGCTGTTCCAATCTTGGGGGGAGAGGTGCGAATCGCGGAAGCGCCTATCACGAACCTCGTCTGCGGTGAGCCCGTTTCCGATATCGATGATACTGATAGCGGGGCTAGGGAGACGTTTCCTCGAAGGCTTAAGGCATGGGTGGATCGCTGCATAAAGGGCGGGGTTGCGTAGAGTCGGGAAGTAGATCGACGGACGGGCGTGCTCGACATTGCACCTCGTCCTACTTTTGTGCAGCTTCGCAGCCCGCGTGCCCTCTCGCGTATACTAGTACCAACTGTGTACGCCCAACTTTGGAGGTCCAATCTATGAAGGGCATCATCCTCGCGGGCGGCTCGGGCACGCGCCTGTACCCGCTCACGCTCGTCACCAGCAAGCAGCTGCTGCCGGTCTACGACAAGCCGATGATCTACTACCCGCTGTCCACGCTCATGCTGGCGGGCATCAAGGACATCCTGGTCATCTCCACGCCGACCGACCTGCCTAACTTCGAGCGCCTACTCGGGGACGGTTCCCGCTTCGGCGTGAACCTCTCCTACGCCGAGCAGCCCTCGCCGGACGGCCTGGCGCAGGCCTTCACCATCGGCGAGGACTTCATCGCCGGCGAGCCGTGCGCCCTCGTCCTCGGCGACAACATCTTCTACGGCAACGGCCTGTCGCGCCACCTGACGCGCGCCGTCCAGAACGCCGAGTCGGGCCGCGCCACGGTCTTCGGCTACCACGTGGACGACCCCGAGCGCTTCGGCGTCGTGGAGTTCGATGCGCAGGGGAGGGCCGTCTCCATCGAGGAGAAGCCCGCCGAGCCCAAGAGCTCCTATGCCGTCACCGGCCTGTACTTCTACCCGGGCGACGTGGCCGCCAAGGCCCATAAGGTCCAGCCCTCCGCCCGCGGCGAGCTGGAGATCACCACGCTCAACCAGATGTACCTGGAGGAGGGGACGCTCTCCGTCGTCACCCTGGGCCGCGGCTACGCGTGGCTGGACACCGGCACCATGGAGAGCCTGCACGAGGCCGCGGAGTTCGTCCGCGCCGTGGAGCACTCCCAGGACCTGCCGGTCTCGGTCCCCGAGGAGATTGCCTGGGAGAACGGCTGGATCACCACCGCCGAGCTTGAGGAGGCCGCGACGGCCTACGGCAAGTCGGTCTACGGCCAGCACCTGAAGAAGGTCGCCGCCGGCGAGATCGTCAACAGCCCGCGCGAGTACTAATTGCCCGGTGAAAGGGGGCGAGAGATGATCGACATTCTGGAGCGCGATGGCCTCTCCGTCGAGCTGCTCTCATCCCTTTCTTATAAAAGCGAGCTAGGGATATCGCTTAAGAAGAACCTGCACTATTTTGATCGGGACCTCCTGCTTGATGAGCTCTTTCGAGCTAATGAGTGGTATCAAGGCCAATCGGCATTGGTTGACTTGCCTATAGACAGTCGAATTAAATCTCTTCAGTCTATCAAGCTTAAGTTAGACCGTTATTGGCCCGATCATCAAGTGCGTAAAGTCTTTAATGACCTTCTCGGCTTTCGATCCATTGTTGATTCTTATGAATCCGTTCTTGCGTTAAGCGGTTCTGATTTTAAAGTTGTTGATCTATCTGCTGGAAAAGCCATAGACGACGGTTATCGTGGCGTTCATCTCTATTATGTGCGTGAAGCTCGCTGCTATCCGATAGAGCTTCAGTACAATACTTTCTTTGATAGGCAGTTAAACAACTGGCTTCACAAGTATTTGTATAAGAAGACCGTTGATTCGAAGATTGGTGCCTTCTTGCGAATGCGCTACGAGGCCGGTTTGATTCATGATGAAGCTGAGTTCAGAAGGGAGTTGGCTGATGCGCTATCTGGTTGCTAAGTGGTTTTCTAAGCAAGGTTCGCTGGTAATGGCCGTTAAACCAGGCAAGGAGCTTGTTGAGATGATGCGAAGGGTACAGGGTCGTTTTGGCACGTCTGACCTTCAGCTCGTTACCATCAGTCGTCCTTCTGCATACGGCGAGTACGAACCGTTTGAGTTTGTTCATTCCGAAGAGCAGCTTGTGGAACGCCTTGAGCAGCAGGCTGCGTAAATAAGGAGAATAATGTCTGAGATTTTTGAACCTAAGAACATCATCGTCACGGGCGGCTGCGGCTTCATCGGCAGCAACTTCGTGCACTACGTGGTGAACAACCACCCCGGGGTGCACGTGACCGTCCTGGACAAGCTGACCTACGCCGGCAACCCCGAGAACATCGCCGGGCTGCCCTCCGACCGCGTGGAGCTCGTCGTGGGCGACATCTGCGACGCCGCGCTGCTGGACGAGCTCGTCCCCGGCCACGACGCGATCGTGCACTACGCCGCCGAGAGCCACAACGACAACTCCATCGCCGACCCGGAGCCGTTCCTGCGCACCAACGTCGAGGGCACCTTCCGCCTGCTGGAGGCCGTCCGCAAATACGGCATCCGCTACCACCACGTCTCCACCGACGAGGTCTACGGCGACCTGGCGCTCGACGACCCGGCCAGGTTCACCGAGGAGACGCCCTACAGGCCTTCGAGCCCCTACAGCTCGACCAAGGCGTCCTCCGATATGCTAGTGCGCGCCTGGACCCGCACCTACGGGCTGCGCACCACGATCTCCAACTGCTCCAACAACTACGGCCCCTACCAGCACGTGGAGAAGTTCATCCCGCGCCAGATCACGAACATCGTCGATGGCGTCCGCCCCAGGCTCTACGGGAAGGGCGAGAACGTCCGCGACTGGATCCACACCGAGGACCACTCCTCGGCCGTCTGGGACATCCTGACCAAGGGCCGCATGGGGGAGACCTACCTCATCGGCGCAGACGGCGAGAAGAACAACATCACCGTCCTGCGCATGATCCTGGAGGCGATGGACCGCGACCCCGAGGACTTCGACTGGGTCGCCGACCGCCCCGGCCACGACCGCCGCTACGCCATCGACAGCACCAAGCTCCAGCGCGAGCTGGGCTGGAGGCCGTCCCACACCGACTTCGCCGAGGGGCTCAAGGCCACCATCGACTGGTACGTCGAGAACGAGTCCTGGTGGCGCCCGGCCAAGGAGGCCACCGAGGCCCGCTACCGCGCGCAGGGCCAGTAAGTTACCACACTGATCGAGGGCGCTGTCGCGAACTACTCGCGGCGGCGCCCGAGTACGCGAGACGCCTTCTCGGCCCGTGCACGGCGAGCTCCCTTGCGGACATGGGGATGATCCCGGGGGAGCTCGCCGCGCACGGGCCGGGACTTTGGAAAGGAACGGACCCTATGGCAGAATTTGAATTCGAGAAACAGCTCACCGTAACGGAGACCGGCATCCCCGGCCTCAAGGTGGTGGACCTCCCCGTCCACGGCGACAACCGCGGCTGGTTCAAGGAGAACTGGCAGCGCGAGAAGATGGTGGCCGCGGGCATCCCCGACCTGCGATTCGTGCAGAACAACATCTCCTTCAACGACAACAAGGGCGTCACGCGCGGCATCCACGCCGAGCCCTGGGACAAGTTCATCTCCGTGGCCACCGGCTCGGTCTTCGGCGCGTGGGTGGACCTCCGCCCCGGCGCGGGCTTCGGCAAGGTCTTCACCTGCACGCTGGACCCCTCGCGCGCCATCTTCGTGCCGCGCGGCGTGGGCAACTCCTACCAGGCCCTGGAGGACGGCACGGCCTACACCTACCTGGTGGACGCCCACTGGTCGCTCGAGCTCAAGAAGACCTACACCTTCGTGAACCTGGCCGACCCCGAGCTCGCCATCCAGTGGCCCATCCCTCTGGAGGAGTGCGAGCTCTCCGAGGCCGACAGGGCGCACCCGATGCTCGCCGACGCCCTGCCCATGGCCCCGCGCCGCACGCTCGTGACCGGCTGCAACGGCCAGCTGGGCCGCGCCGTGCGCGCCATGGCCGAGGAGCGCGGCCTTAACGGCTCCTTCGACTACTGCGACATCGACACCTTCGACATGTCCGACCCGGCGGCCTACGGCAAGTTCGACTGGTCGCTCTACGGCACCGTCATCAACTGCGGCGCCTACACCGCAGTGGACAGGGCGGAGACCCCCGAGGGCCGCAAGGCGTGCTGGGCCGCCAACGCCACGGGACCGACGCTGCTCGCCCGCACGTGCGCCGAGCACGGCATCGCGCTCGTGCACGTGAGCTCGGACTACGTGTTCGACGGCACCGCGGAGCTGCACTCCGAGGACGAGGCGCTCTCGCCCCTCTCCGTCTACGGCCAGTCCAAGGCCGCCGGTGACCTCGCCGTCGAGTCCTGCCCCGCGCACTACATCCTGCGCTCCAGCTGGGTCATTGGCCGCGGCCACAACTTCGTGAAGACCATGCGCGCTCTCTCCGACCGCTGCGCCGACGCCGGGGACGCCCTCGAGCGGGTCACCGTGGTGGACGACCAGGTGGGCCGCCTCACCTTCACCGAGACCATGGCCGGCGCCATCTTCCATCTGCTCGGCTACCGCGAGGGCGACATGGAGCCCACGGCCCCGGCGCCCTACGGCCTGTACAACTGCACCAACTCCGGCGACGCCGCCAGCTGGGCCAAGATCGCCGCGGCGGTGTTCGATCGCGCCAACGGCAACGGCGGCAGGGTGGTGCCGGTCTCCACGGCGGATTATTACGCCAACGCCGCCGGCCCCATCGCCCCGCGCCCGGAGCACTCCGCGCTGGACCTCTCCAAGCTCGATGCCACGGGCTTTGCGCCCGCAGACTGGCACGAGGAACTCGACGTGTATATGGACGAGTTGTTGGCTGAGTAAGCTGTTTCTCATTCTTGTTAAGCTTGCTTGCACGTTTAACCTTCGGGAGTACGCTATTCCTGTAGTGTCGTTAATAGCTTACAAGGCATGCTTTAGATTTCTGCTAAAAGGGGAGGGTGCCCAATAGAGCACCCTCCCCTTTGCGTGTGGAATATGTTGGAGCGGCCTAACCTGATCGCGCAAAAAGCCTACTGCCAGCCAGCAACTTCCTGGGCCGTGGGGGTGGTGCGTACGGCAAGCTCCGTCTGGGCATCCGTGGACGTGGTTACCGTAAACGTCAAGGTCTCCTCTTCCTGCGGGGCGAGCTGGACCTGTCCGCCGTATTGCCAGACCTGGCAATTACCGTACTTGGTCTCGGCATACGTAGTGCCGGCGCTGGACTGGATGTTTGAAATGGTTCCGTTGGCCGGCGCGTACAGCGTTACACCGTAGATCATGTTGCCGAGCGCCTTGAGCTCCGGGTTGTAGCCGGAGATGTAATGCGTAAGCGTCTGGGCCTCTTCGGTCGTGCAGTTGTTCTTTACGCGAACGGTAACGTCGTACGTCTTCGACCCGTCTGCATTTGCAGTGCCCTGGCCAACCTCGATATGGGAGCTTAGATACCAGCTCATCTTTGCCCAGGTGTTGTCATCAATATAGACGCCGAGCTCGGGAACGGTGCTATCTTGCGAGACAGCACCCTCGAGACCGAGTTTAGCGATCGCATTCTCTTCGTCTGCGTTTTCCATCCATACCATCACGCGGCCGGCTTTGGCGTCCTTGGCCACGGTTTCTATGAGGGCGGTAAGATCGACCTTGCCCAGATTGCTCATTACCTGCTTAGCAGCTGCGCCAGCAGCTTCTGCAAAGTATGGGTCTTGATCCGGAACGGCTTTTTCGAGGTACACGTTTTGGAGGAGAATTGTTGCGGCATTGGTGCCATCGATGGTGGAGCCATCGCTGAGCGTAACCCCGCCGGTGAGTGCAAGCAGGTGCTGCAGGAACACGGGATCGACCGCTATCGCTCCGTTGGCCACATCTCCCACGCGGTCCGCCCAGAGGTCGCGTACGTGCATTCCGGTAGAAGACCAATCGGGGTTCGTGGTGATGAGCTGGGGAATCTTGGTGTAGCCGTTGGGATACATCGTCTGTTCGACCTCGGTGGTGGGAAGCGTTCCCTCGCCACCGTTGAGCTTTGAAATGCCGGAGAATTCACCGAGTTCGATCTTGCCGTTCGTGACGGTGAGTAGACCGGTGGAGCCGGGGAAGCCGCCCGTGGCGCGTAGCTCGGAGTTGTTCTGGGCAACTACGACATACGTACGTGTTTGGCCATTTGCGCCGAGCATCTGCGGCAAGTACGGAGCGACTGCCGATGCGGCGTTTACGGTGTCGTTGAGGGTGGCTACGAGGGGCTTGGCTTTTTCAAGAGCTGTCTGTAGCTGGGCGATGTGCGCGTCGGGGAGAGCGCTCATCTCTTTCGCGGCCTTGTTTATAGATGGCTTGGAATTTGAGAGAACGGTGCACACGTTGGTTAGCAGGTTGATGTTGATGGATCCGTTTTCGGTAAAGAGGGTGTTGAGGCCCTGACCCTTGAGCGCCTCAGCAACGGGCGTGAGCGCGTCGTTTGCAAGCGTATCGAGCGTTGCCGAGATGGTCTGAACGGACTTCACATCGCTCCCGAGAACCGGAATAAAACTCGCGATATTCCAGAGTGCACTCGAGGTGGTCGAGTGCATGCGCCCGGCCGCGGCATCGATGTTCTGAGCAGCATCGAGCACGCCGTCCATGTTTCCGGTTTTTACGCTTTCTGAGGCATTTTGCGCGCTGGCAATAATGGAGTCTGCATCCGTTTTAACGTCCTTGACTTACCTGAGGAGGACAGCTCCGGAGGCGCCGCAAGCGACGAGCAGAGCAACGACGATGCCTACGACGATGGGCCAGCGCTTCTTCCTGCGAATCCTTTTGCGCTCGAGTGGTTCTTCATCGTAGAGAAGATCAAGATACGGAAAGTGAGCGTATTGGGCGGTATCGCTGGAATTGTGGTATTCGTTGCTGTTGGAGAAATGAGACCCCATGTGCCCTCCTATAGTTTTGTTCCAGTCCAATAGTATACGTGCGGGAGGGCTTCATGCAGCGTCTTCAATAGATGATGCATGAAATATTATGAATATCGTATCAGTAGCGCATCGAATGTTCGCCATGCTGAATATCGAGACGTTTATCCCAAGATGCGGTGCTTGATGCTAGAGAGAATGCCCCTAGTGTAGATTCGCTTGGCTTGGGCGTCCTCATCGCGCTTGATATCGAGACGCGGGTAGCCGCTCGTGTACTCTACGTTGGGGTTGGCGAGCACGTCTTGGCGCATGGTGGGGAAGCGGCGCCAGAGCTCGGCAAGGCCCGTGGCGCTTCCATAGATGGCGTTGAGGTTTGCGGCCGCTACGTAGGCGCTGCCGTGGGTGGTGGCGCGCGCATGAGGGGTGCCGAGGACGAGCTTGTCTTGCTGACGCAGGAGGAACGAGAGCTCCATTACCTCGGTTTGGAGGTTCCCGTATTCGTGGAGCTGACCGGCAATCGTTTCAAGATCGCCGCGCCGGATCATGAAGAGGTCGGGGCTTGCGGCCGAGAAGTTGCACGTTGCCTCTGCAAGGCCGTTGTAACCGCCGCCCATGTTGTCCGTGAAGTTGCGGTTGGGGGCAACGGGGGTTCCGTCCGCGAGGAGCACGGTGCCCGCTTGTGCGATGAGACCATCGGGGTAGAAAAGCTTGGGCGAGACAATGCCTACCTCGGCTCGGCAGAAGTAGGCCGCAGTGGTTGCGATGCAGCTCTCGTCGTCGAGTTCGATCATGTCGGTTGCGAAGGCGATGAGGTCTGTATCCAGGGTTTCGAGTGCCTCTCGCGTCGCCGCCCTGAGGCTCGCGGGGTTCAGGATGATGCTTGTATTCGAGATGCCGTGCGCATTACCAACAGATTTGAACAAGCGCGTCGTGTCTTGCGTGTTGTTGCTCAGAATGGCTAAACCCACGCGTGGAGGGCGCGATGCCTTCTTGTAATCCACGTGGTACACGCAGGAATTATGGGTTTCTGAAACGTGAGTTTCAATGCCTCGGCGTGAGAAATGGTTCTCCAGCGCCGTGGCTCCGGCAAGAACGGCGTAGGGCTTGGACTCCATGACGCCGCCGTTGGTGGAGCCGGCGTGCACGCGCCAGTGGTAGAGGACCTCGGGAATGTGGCAGATGCAGCGGGCGTGCTCCACGGCCTTGAGGGAGAGGTCGTAGTCCTGAGCTCCGGAGACTTCGTCGGGCGACAGCTCCACGCGGTCGAGGATGTAGCGGTTCACCATGAGCATGTGCACCATGTAGTTGTGCGAGTAGAGTAGGTCACGGTTGAAGTCGGGCTTGAAGCGCGGGGCGTAGCCGGCGGCGTCGTCTTCCTCGAAGTTGTCCTCGTCGCAATAGAAGAGGTCCGCATCGGGGTGCTCGGCGGCGAAGGCCATGTAGCGCTCGAGCACGTAGGGGGAGAGCGTGTCGTCATGGTCGGCAAAGGCCACATAGTCGCCCGTGGCGGCGCGAATGCCTATGTTGGTATTGCCGGCGATGCCTAAGTTCTCGGGGAAGTCAATGGTCTTGATGCGCGGGTCCGCGTAGGTGGCCAGTACTTCCTGCATGCCCTCGTTGTCCGGGCTCGCATTTACCAGCACGAGCTCCCAGATCGTATAGGTCTGCGCGAGCACCGAGTCGATCATGTCGCGCAGGTAGGGCAGCGGCGTGTTGTAGAGCGGGCAGATGATGCTCACGAGCGGGTGGAAGTCTGCGGGAATGGAGCCTTCCGGCAGGGGCTGGGGCTTGGGATAGCTCGCGTACGCGCCGTCGATGCTGGGATTCACCATGTCGAGGTCGCGGCGGATACGCATGCGCTCGCGGCGCCTGCCCGTCATGGTATCGAGCGACATGTCCTGGTAGGTGAGGTTGAAGTTGGCGGTGAAGCCATCGGCCTTGACGGAGAGGACGGGGTTGGCTCCTTTGGCCTGGGGCTCCAGGATGAAGAATTCCGCGTGCGCGTTAAGGGGCGTACCGCTCTTGGCGGTAAGGGCAAAGTCCGCGGGGTTGGGCAGCGCGTTTCCGCAGCCCTTCAGCTCTGCCCGGTAGACAACCCGGTCTCCATCGGCCTCGAATACTTGGTCGATGGTTGCGGTGATGGACGAAGCGGCCATGTGGATATCCGATCTGCAAATGTGCCAGAAGAGCCGGGGCTTCGGTGTTAGTCCGCGGCGAGAGGTTTTGTGATTCGGGTCAAATGATAGCAAAAGGGAGAGTGTGCGGGGCTTCCTTGGTATCCTTGTTCAGATAAGAATGCAGCCTGGCGCTTAATGCGCTTTGCCGTCGTGTCCCTGAAAGGTCGTCTTGCATGAAATCCGACGCTTCCGCGCTCGTTTCCGTCATCATTCCCGTGTGCAACGTGGAAAAGTATCTCGCCCAGTGCCTGGAGAGCATCTGCTCCCAAACGCACCGTGAGCTGGAGATCATCTGTTTGAACGATGGCTCGAAGGACGGCTCCCTAGCTATTCTTCGCGAGTTTGAGACGCGCGACCCGCGCGTGATCGTTGTTGACAAACCCAACGAGGGCTACGGCGCCACGTGCAACCGTGGCTTAGAGATGGCTCACGGCGCGTGGGTTTCCGTCATTGAGCCGGACGACTGGATCGACTCGGCCATGTACGAGCGCATGCTCGCGCGCGCGGCCATGGTGGATGGTCCCGTGGACATCGTCAAGTGCCCGTGGATCGACGTGCACGATTGGGACGACCCGGACATGCAGTACGAGCAGCAGTGCGTTCTGGCGCACCGCCTGCCCAACACCACGCGCCCCGTGACTCTGGTCGACCTGCCCATCATGGTGGAGCAACACCCGAGCATTTGGAGCGCCATCTACCGCCGCGACTTCTTGAACGAGTGCGGCATCCGCTTTGTCCCGTACCCGGGCGCTGGCTGGGCGGACAACCCGTTCCTCATCGAGGCGTTCTGCCAGGCCAAGGCCATCATGACGTTCGATGAGGCCTTCTACCACTACCGCTGTGACCTTCCCGGCGCTACGTACAACCACAAGAAGGACAGTGCCGTGGCCCTGCCCTTCGACCGCTGGTGTAACATGACGGACATCCTCGAGCGCCTGCACGTGACCGACCTCGGTATCCTCGAGGCGCACTATATGCGCGGCTTTAACTACATCCACGGCGCAATCGTGGACGATGGCTGGGAGAACCCCATCGTGCAGGACGGCACGCGCCGTGTGTTCTCGCGCATGGATACCGACATCGTGCTCGGGCATCCCAAGCTTTCACCTAAGCGCAAGCGCTTCTACCTGGAGCAGATGGGCATTACCGGCCGCCACGTGCCGGTGTGGCCGCGCGTGAAATACTTCGCAAGCGAGACGGCATTCTTCGTGCGAACCAACGGCGTTGGCGGCCTGGTGCGTAAAGTGGGCGGCTTTGTGAACGGCAAGCAGATTGCCCGCGCCCGTGCGAAGGAGAACGCAAAGGGGTAGGGGGTCCTGCTTTTGTTTTCATGAGCGAAGCCGACGAAGACGGTGAAGACGAAGGATATCCGGAGGCGCTGCGGCCCGGTGCGAGATTCTTCGACTGCGGTTTAACTGTTCGCAGGGACATGATGGAAATGGCCTGCAGGGCCCCCGACTCTCCTGATTGTGTGCAGCTCGCCGGGGCGAGAAATCGCGCAAGCGCCCCTGTGTTAACATATGTACTTCGGCAAGGGCGGCATCTGCCGCTAACGTGCAATCAATAGGGAGGCGTCGTCGGTGTCCTCACAGACTCTTGCAACCGAAAAGGCCCCGCGTCCGTATAAGAAGGATCTGCTTATCCTCGAGCAGCTCGTCACCAAGGACTTCAAGCTCAAGTACCGTCGTAGTTTCCTCGGTGTGTTGTGGAGCGTTCTCAACCCATTGCTCATGATGGTCGTCATGTCCATCGTGTTCTCTTACATGTTTGGCAGCAACGTCCCCAACTTCCCACTCTACCTCATCGTGGGCAACGTCACGTTCTCGCTCATGAGCGACTCCACCAACGCAGCGCTTACGAGTATCATCAACGCCGCGCCGCTGCTGAAGAAGGTCAAGGTCAACCGGTATATCTTCCCGGTGCAGAAGGTCTTGTTCGCGCTCGTGAACTTTGCTTTCTCGCTCATCGCCGTGGCCATCGTCATGCTGTTCTTCCAGGTTATGCCCACGTGGCACTTCATCTGGCTGCCCCTGTGCCTGTTCTTGCTGATGCTCTTCTGCATCGGCGTGGGCATGGCCATCGGCGCGCTCTCCGTCTTCTTCCGCGACATCATCCACCTGTGGAGTGTCGTCATCATCGCGTGGACCTACCTCACGCCCATCTTCTGGGACCTCTCCCTGCTTATCGACAAGGGCGCCCCGCACTGGATCATCATGCTGGTGAAGATAAACCCCATGTACAACTACCTCGAGTTCATGCGTGATATTTTCCTGTGGCAGCAGAACCCCACGCCCACGGTGTTCCTTATGTGCATCGCGTGGGCCATCATCGCGCTCATCATCGGTATCTTCGTGTTCAAGAAGACCGAGCACAAGTTCATCCTCTACGTCTAAGGCGGCACCATGGCAGACGCTAACAACACCGAGTACGCCATCGAGGTCGACGACGTCACGATGGTCTTCAACATGGCCAGCGAGCAGCTCAACTCCCTCAAGGAGTACTTCATCAAGCTCGTGCGCCACGAGTTGTTCTTCAAGGAGTTCCATGCTCTGGAGCACGTGAGCTTTAAGGTTAAAAAGGGCGAGGTCATTGGCCTGGTGGGAACCAACGGTTCCGGTAAGTCCACCATGCTCAAGATCATCGCCGGCGTGCTCGAGCCCACGAAGGGCACCGTGACGGTTCGTGGCAACATCGCGCCCCTCATCGAGCTGGGCGCTGGTTTCGATCTTGAGCTCACGGCGCGTGAGAACATTTTCCTCAACGGTGCGCTTTTGGGTTACTCCAAGCAGTTCATGAATGAGCACCTGGACGAGATCGTGGACTTCGCCGAGCTGCGCGACTTCCTCGACATGCCCATGAAGAATTACTCATCCGGTATGGTCGCGCGCATCGCGTTCGCCATCGCCACCGTGGTGGAGCCCGACATCCTCATCGTCGATGAGACGCTCTCTGTGGGCGACGTGTTTTTCCAGCAGAAGTGCGAGCGCCGCATCCAGAGCTTCATAGATTCCGGCAACGTGACCGTGCTGTTCGTGAGCCATTCCATCGAGCAGGTGGAGCGCATCTGCACCTCCGCGGTGTGGATCGAGAAGGGTCACGAGCGCATGATCGGCCCGGTGGACGAGGTCTGCGCGGCTTACAAGGCGCAGTTCGACTAACATGTCCGACGCGTGCGACGAGGCGGCCGCGAGTGAGCGCCGCCCCTTCTTTTCCATCATCATGCCCTGCTATGGCGTGGCGGCCTATCTGCCCGATGCCGTAGCGTGTGTCCATGCCCAAACGTGTGCGGACTGGGAGCTCATCTGCGTTGACGACGCCTCTCCCGATAACGTCGCGGAGCTCGTCGAGCATGCCGCTGCCGAGGATCCGCGCATTCGCCTTGTGCGCCACGAGGAGAACCAAGGCCTGTCCGGCGCGCGCAATACCGGCATCGCGGCGGCGCGCGGCTCTTACGTCTGGATGCCCGACCCGGATGATGCGTACGCTCCCGACCTACTCGAGCGCTGTGCCGAGAAGATCTATTTCCAGGCCGATGCGGGGGTCAGGACCGACGTCGTGGTGTTCGGGCTTACCGAGGAACTCTTCGATGCGGACGGTTCCGTATGCGGTGCGCACGACATCGTGCCGGCGCTCGACGGGGCTTTTTCGGGCTCCGATGCGCACGCGCAGGTTCTCGACCTCGAGGACCGTACGCTTCTGGGCTATGCGTGGAACAAGGTCTACCGTGCGGAGGTGCTGGACGGTATCGCGTTCGAGACCGTCCCCCTCATCGAGGACGTCGTCTTCAACGTTGCGGTCTTTAATCGCGTTGAGAACCTCGTGCTCGTGGCGCGTCCTTTGTACCGCTACGAGAAGCGCGCGGCCGCCAACCTGACGGCCAAATTCGTGCCCGAGTACTACGAGGTGCATCGCCGTCGCATCGACGATGTGTACCGCCAGCAGGTGTCGTGGGGCCTCGATTCCGCCGATGTCCGCTCCCGCCTCGGGGCTCGTTATGCGCGCTACATCTTGTCCGCGCTCGAGCGCAACTGCGATGCGCGCGCGGGGCTGAACCATGCGGACCGCGTGGCCTTCTGCCGCAGCGTCATGGACGACGGACTCTTCCGCGTGCTCGTCCTGGATGCGCGCCCACAGGGCAGGGGAGCCCGCGTGTGCGTGGGCCTTCTCAAGACGCGCAGCGCCCTGGTGTGGTGCGCCGTCGGTCGCATCATCCACCTCGTGAGGTCGCGCGCCGGCCTCGCGTACCGTAAAGCCACGTTTTCCCGTTAGGAGCTCCCGTGCCCAAGAACGCGTTCGACACATCTGCACCACAGCTCACCGTCGCTGTTCCCGCGTACAACGTCGAGTCCTACCTCGCGCGCGGCCTCGAGTCCTACCTCGACCCGCGCTTCGTGGGCAATCTCGAGGTTATCGTTGTGGACGATGGCTCCACCGACGGCACCCGCGCGCTCGCGGAGGACTTCGCGGCTCGCAGCAACGGCGTGATCCGCGTTATCTCCAAGGAGAACGGCGGGCACGGTTCGGCCGTGAACGCCGGCATCGAGCACGCGCGCGGCCGTTACTTCCGTGTGATCGACGGCGACGACTGGGTGAACGCCGACGGCATGGCCGAGCTGCTCGATCGCCTGGCCGACCTCGACTGCGATCTTGTGGTGGATAAGAAGCGCGAGGTCGATATGACCACAGGCGAGGAGCGTGCATTCCCGCTGGCGAAGGGTGTCGTTCCCGGCCGCGTGCTCGATTTCTCGACCGTACTCACCAACGGCGACACCGTCTTCCAGATCATGATCCATACGCTCACCGCGCGCACGGACTACCTGCGCGGTATCGGTATCAAGCTGCTCGAGCACACGTTCTACGAGGACTACGAGTACGTCGTCAAGGCGAGCGTGCCGGCCTCGACCATCTGCTATCTGGATGTCGAGGTGTACCAGTACCTCGTGGGCAACGCCAACCAGTCCGTGAACCACGACAACTACGTGCGTCGCTGGGACGACCATTCCCGCGTGGTGACCGAGCTTTTGGCCTATCTCGAGCGTTGCGAGCACGATGAGGTCCGCGCGGCCACCGGTGAGAAGCTCTCGAACGAAGCCGTCTACTACGTCCGTGAGAAAGTCCATCTCATCGTGGACACGCACTATAACATCGCGCTTCTGTTCGACGAGGACCGCAGCCGCGGCCGTGCGCGCGCAAAGGAGTTCCGTCGCGAGCTTCGCCGCGCCGACATCGACCAGTGGACGCGCGGAGAGCAACGCTACCGAATGGCCATGCTGCTTAACCGCCTGAGCCTCTCGTATAATTCCATCAAGCGCCTGGTTGCCAGGCGCCGTCACTAGCAAGCCAACAGGGGATACTCCATGAGTCGAAAACCGCGCATCGCCATATTCAGCGCCGACGCCAAGCTTGGCCACGAGGTCAAGGGCGCTACGCGCTACACGTTTCTCGCGAGCCTGCTCGTGGAGCGTGGTTTCGACGTTGATTTCATCACGAGCGGTTTCCAGCACTGGGAGAAGCGCCAACGCGATTTGGATTCGTTCGATGCGAGCGCGCATCCGTTCAACGTCAAGTTCATTTCCGAGCCGAGCTACCCGGCCAACATGTGCCCGCAGCGCATCTGGGCGCATCATGTGATGGCCAAGCGCGTGAGCGCGTATTTCGACGCCAACCACGACTACGACCTCATCTACTGCCAGATTCCTCCCAACGATGTGACGCTTGCCGCGGGACGGGCGGCCAAGCGCTATGGTATCCCCTTCGTGGTGGACGTGAACGACCTGTGGCCCGAGGCCTTCCGCATCGCGCTCGATGTGCCCGTTGTGTCGGACCTGCTGTTCGCACCGTTTGAACGCCAGGCGCGCCGTGCCTACGCGTTGGCAGACGCCGTGGTGGGAACCTCCGACGAGTACGCGGCGCGACCCTTCCGCGATCGCGCGGAGGACATTCCCAAGCTCGTGGTGTACGTGGGCAACGATCTCGCAGAGTTCGACGCCGGAGCTGCGGAAAATGCCGCTTCGGTGGTGAAGCCCGCCGGTGAGGTCTGGGTTTCCTATGCCGGCAACATCTCGGCGCTCTACGACCTGGAAACGCTCGTCGAGGCGGTGGCCATCGCCGCCAAGGCTCATCCCGAGCTCAAGCTCAAGATCTTGGGCGATGGACCGGAGCGTGGATCCGTCGAGGCCGCCGTCATGCGCACCGGCGCTCCCGCCGAGCTTCTGGGTTATATGCCGTACCGCACCATGGCCGCCTGGCTCAAGGCGTCCGACATGGTGGTGAACTCGCTGGTGGCCAACGCGCCGCAGAGCGTGCCCACCAAGATTGGCGACTACCTTGCCTCGGGCCGTCCCATGGTCAACACGTCCATGAACGCGGAGTTCCGCGAGAAGGTGGAGCGTGAAGGTTTTGGCGTGAACGTGGTTCCCGGCGATGCCGAGGGACTCGCGAAGGTGATCTGCGAGCTGGTGGAGGACGAAGCGGGGCGTGCGCGCATGGGTCATGTGGCGCGCGAGCTCGCCGTGGCCCAGTTCGACCGTCCGCATTCCTACGAGGCGACCGTCGACCTTATTCGGAGTTTGATTGCCGAGCGCTCGAAGTAAACCGCACGCGTCTGCTCGTGCGCGAGGCGGAGTGCATGCTGGAGGCCGGCAAATAGGCCTACTTCTTTGCCAAAGTTGCGTGAGAAGGAGTGCCAACGCACGGCGTAGGGGCGGTTTACCTCGCGTTCGTGTTGTCGTTGCGATAGTCACCGAAGGTGTATTTGTTATACACGTTGACTTCCCACTGCTTTTTTTCGACCTTTGCCACGGAGTCGAGGATAAAACCAGTCGCGAGACTTAAGCCACACAGGAACATAAACGATGCGGCGAGCAGGGCGGTTGGGAAACGCGGAACAAGACCGGTCTGGAAATACTCGACAATGATGGGAATGCCCAGGGCAAGACCGATTATTGCAAACAGGAGCGCAACGAGGCTGAAAAATTTGAGCGGGCGGTAGTCCTTGAACAGCGTGCCGATCATGGCGACAACTTTGATGCCGTCGCTGACGGTGTTGAGTTTGGACTCGGAACCCTCGGGGCGGTCACGGTACTCAATAGGCACATCTTTGATGCGCCAGCGGTGGTCGACGGCATGGATGGAGAGCTCGGTTTCAATCTGAAAGCCCTCGGAAAGCACGGGGAACGTTTTGACAAAGGGGCGGCTCATGGCGCGATAGCCCGTCATGACGTCATCGAAGCTGTATCCGTAAATCCATTTGATCATGGCACGAACCAGATTGTTGCCAAAGCCGTGGAAGGCGCGCTTGTTTTCCTCGGCGTAGGTGCCGTTGGACAGGCGATCGCCGACGGTCATATCGGCTGTACCATTAAGAATGGGCTCGCAGAGGGCTTTTGCCGCTTCGGCGGGGTAGGTGTCGTCGCCGTCGACCATGAGGTAGCAATCGGCGTCGATATCGCGGAACATCTGACGGCAGACATTGCCCTTTCCCTGCCGGGGCTCAAAGCGCACCGTGGCGCCGTGTTCCGTTGCGATGCGCGAGGTATCGTCTGACGAGTTGTTATCGTATACATAGACCGTCGCCTGCGGAAGCTCGCGGTGGAAGTCGTCAATGACTTTGCCGATCGTGAGGGCTTCGTTGTAGCAGGGGATAATGACGGCAATAGATTCAGAATTCACTCAATGCTCCTTTGATATTCAATCGTAGAAAGTATAGCCGTTTGGCCCTGGCATCCTGAGATGCAGCCGTCTTCCACAAGTCCGAGCGCAAATTCATCTTCTACATCTAAAGGAATGCTGTGATGACTGAATCTGTTGTTGATTACAACGAGCAGCTTCTGGCTGTCGAGGTCGACGCCACCACCATGATCTTTAACATGGCGTCTGACTCGCTGACCTGCCTCAAAGAATGTTTTATTAAGCTCGCTAAGCATGAGTTGTTCTTTGAGGAGTTTAGGGCGCTTAGGCACATCTCGTTTGATATTCACCGCGGTGAGGTCGTGGGCTTGGTCGGTACTAATGGTTCCGGCAAGTTCACGATGCTCAAGATTATCGCTGGTGCGCTCGAGCTTAGCGAGGGCAGCGTTAAGGTTCATGGCAACATTGCACCTCTGATTGAACTTGGAGCTGGCTTTGATCCCGAGCTGACGGCACGCGAGAACATTTATTTGAACGTTGCGCTAGTCGGCTATACCAAGGAATTTATCGATGCAGACTTTGATGGCATTATCGAGTTCGTTGAGCTGCAGAACTTTGTCGACATGCCGCTCAAGAACTTCTCTTCGGGTATGGTTGCGCGCATTGCTTTTTCAATCGCCACCATTACCGAGCCCGATATCCTGATCGTCGATGAGATGCTTTCCGTCGGCGACGTGTTCTTCCAGCAAAAGTGCGAGGCCCGTATTCAGCACTTTATCCAGAGCGGTGACGTGACGGTTTTGTTCGTGTCGCATTCCATGGAGCAGGTTGAGCGCATCTGCCAGCGTGCGTTTGGATTGAGAAGGGCGACCTTCGTATGGACGGGGTTCGTATGGACGGCCCGGTCGATGGGGTATGCAAGGCATACCGCGAACAGTTCAAGTAGGTTATACTTATTAACGCTTGGCGGGCTCGCGCTTGCTTGGCGTGCGGTTATTTGCTCCATTAGCTCAGTTGGATAGAGCAGGGGACTTCTAATCCCAAGGTCGACGGTTCGAATCCGCCATGGAGCACCTTTTGTTTAATAAGCTCAGCTTTTGCTGGGCTTTTTTGTTCACAAATGCGAAGTTGAGCTACTCTGTTTCTGCGGGCTCCACGATTTATGAGTTATGTAGCAATTCCAGATTCTAAGACAGGGGTCGCTTGCGTTTGGCGGTTAGCCATCGACATCCTTACACTAACGCTGACTCGAAAGGCCTTATCTTCTGCCCGTTTTTCTCTGCACAATTGAAGTCTGAAGTGGTTGGCCATACGGCGTTGTTATGATCGATGAGATTGACCTTCATTTGCATCCACGCTGGCAAGCGCGGATTCTCGAAGACCTTGTTCGCATATTTCCTAACGTTCAATTTATAGTTACAACGCATTCGCCTGTTGTGGTTGCATCGGTGCCCCGTGGTAACATTCGCATTCTTGGTGAGGACACTGCAACGGTGCCTGCTATGGAGACGCGTGGACGCGATGCCGGGGATATTCTCAACACAGTTCTGGGAGCATTCTCTCGACCTGAAGAGGCGGCTCGATTGTTCGACTTGTTCAATTGCGCCGTTGATGAAGAGCGCTTTGGCGACGCCAGGCTTGCGCTCCAAAAACTTGAGGAGTTTGTGGGCATGGATGATCCTGATGTTGTTGCCGCTAAGACGACCCTTGAGCTCGAGGAGCCGCTGTCGTGATTCCGATCGTTAAGGGAAAAGAGCCTGCGGCGCTTACCAAGGCCAAGAGGGTCATGCGCAACACCCCCGATACGACGTTTAATTACACAGCGTTGCGAGGAGAGAGCAAGCGAGAAGTTCTGGAGGCCTTGCTTGCAGAGCAGGGCCATCTCTGCGCTTATTGCACGTGCAGGATCGGCGTTGATGATCGTCTGGCTACGATTGAGCATTTATTTCCACATTTTTGTTTCGTTGGGTTAGTTTTGCCTGAACGTATCCCTTAATTCGATGAATTCTCTTTACATTATTGATTGTATAGCCGCTTATAAAGCTATATATACATATATACTTGTTTATAAATCTATATAAGCGACGTTTGCCTGAGGATTCTGGTTATGGACAAAGCCAAGTTCTACAATCCATTTCGTCCGACCGCCGGTGCGGAGCCTCCTCGAATCATCGGTCGTGATGATATCTCTCTCGAGTTCGTGGAGGGTCTCATGTCCGGCGTTGGCGCTCCCGCACGTCTTATGCGAATCACAGGCCCGCGCGGGTCGGGGAAAACGGTTCTTCTTTGCGATCTGCGCGACCGAGCGATTGAACTGGGTTGGAAGGCCGTTGTTGTTTCGGCTGGTCCGCGTTTGTCGCACGATCTTATGGAGCAGATTCAAGACCAACTGACTTTTTCCTCCGCTTCGCTTGGCGTTAACGTTGGTATTGCTTCTGCCAAGTTGGACATTTCTTCAAGCGAAATGAGCCTTCGGGCAAAACTAAAGCAGATTGCACAGGGCTCAAAGGGCCTGTTCATCGCTGTTGATGAAGTCCAAGATGCCCCAGTTGAGGAAATGCGTATTATTGCCTCAACAGTTCAATTACTCATTGGGGAGAAAGTCAACATCGCTCTTGCCTTTGCCGGATTGCCATCGGGCGTTATGGATCTCATTAACGGCAAGGCACTTACTTTTCTTCGCCGCGCGGTTCCTGAAGACCTTGCTCCTATCAATCAAATCGAGATTGTACTTTCTTTGAGTGATAGCTTTAACGCGACCGGTCTTTCTCTCGACGGGGATTCGCTATCAAAAGCGGCGAGAGCAACAAAAGGTTATGCGTATTTAGTTCAACTTGTTGGGTATTCAATCTGGCAGCGCGCCGACCTTCATCGGGAGAAATCAACTCTCGTTACTGGGCGCGATGTTGATGAGGGTATCCTGCTCGCCGAAGCGCGTTTCCACGACGTGGTTCACGAGCCTGCAATTTCGGGTCTTTCCCGTAATGAAATCAACTACCTGTATGCCATGTGCGAGGATAGTAGGCAATCCAAGACATCGGATTTAGCCAAACGCCTTGGTAAAAAGACGAGTGAGCTGAGTTCTGTTAGGGCCAAGCTGCTTTCACGAGAAGTAATCCAGGCGCCTCAGAGGGGCTATGTTCTATTTGCTGTTCCAGATTTGGATGAGTATCTCAAAGATAATAGAGATGAGATTCTATCGAGGTATTAAAGCTCCAGATTTAATCCTCGAGATTCACCCCCTCATCCTCTAAAAAAGTTCTTAACACAGCCTTAAAGGCGCCTCGGCTTGCGTTGACAGCGTACAATACGCATGTTTGACTATGGCAAAAGTGGAATTTAAGGGAAGGGGCGCGTCGTGGAGGTGCTGGTTGTTGGCAATACCGCGTATGTTGACGACGACTTTTGTGCCAAGGCGTTTCCCGGTGACCATGTTCAGGTTGTAGCTGCCGACGATTCGCAGCGCGAGTCATCGTCCCACAGCTCGTGGAAAGAGC
Organism: uncultured Collinsella sp.; assembly: GCA_958348565.1. Taxonomy (GTDB): domain Bacteria; phylum Actinomycetota; class Coriobacteriia; order Coriobacteriales; family Coriobacteriaceae; genus Collinsella. The sequence goes on from CATVZP010000001.1 coordinate 47,488, forward strand.
TGCTGCGCCACCTGGACCAGGCCTACGAGTTCGACCGTGTGGTCTACCTCTCCACTTATCTCACTCCGCATACCGAGACCTTTGGCGATATCGAGCTGCTGCGCTCGGTGTTTCGTGCCTGCATGGGCCGCCGTGTGCATCTGCTGTTTGTGGCGGGTCCTGCAGGTGCGGAGGGTGCTGGCGGCGCGTCAAGCAATGCCGATTCGCTTGATGCCACAGATGCTGCCGCCCAAACGGGCAAAGGCATTATCGCCCGCGCAGCCAACGACCTCTGTCGCCACTACGCCTCACAAGATGGCATCCAGGCCAAGATCCTGTGCACACCCTATCTCTATACCGCCTCCGCGGCGCTCAACGACCCGTTCTTGGTGCCGCTGTTCGAGGCGTGTTCGACCGGGTCGGTCGCGCTCCAAGGTGCCGCGGACGCGCCGTTTCCCCTGCTGTGCGCGGAGGAGCTAGCGGTGCTGGTGCATCGCGTCTTTGATAGTTGGGATGCGACCTTTGAGACGCTCGATGTTGCAGATGCTTTCCGTCGCACAGCGGGCGACTTGGGCGGCGCGCTCCAGGGCCTGTTCCCCGGGCTGTCCGTTGCCTATGGAGAGTCGACCGGCTATGGGTTGCCCGCAGGCGATGTCGCTCGTAAACGCTATGGCTGGTTTCAGCGTTACGACCTGCTGCGCGACCTTTCGACCATTCACGCCCGCTGGGCTAACGCCCGCACCAAAAAGGCCAATCCCCTTCGTGCGGCCATCGATCGCATTCAGCTGCGCGCGCTGCCCATTAAATGCCTGGAGACGGGCTTCGCTTGGGTGCTGTTCGAGGTTCTGGAGCATCTGTTCTCCCAATCGGCCCAGCTCAACGTGCTCGACTATCGTTTGCTCTATGTTGTCCTGATTGGCACGCTCTACGGGCTCGACTTTGGTCTGGTTGCGGCGCTGCTGGCGTCCATTGGTCTGGCCGTGAGCTATTTTGCCCTGTACGGCTATACCTTTCAGGGCCTGTTCTATGAGCCTTCCAACTGGCTGCCGTTTATCGCGTACTTTGTGGTGGGCGCCGTGTGCGGCTATGTACAGCTGCGCAACAGCGAGGCAATTAAGGCGGAGCGTGACGAGAACGAGCTTGTGCGAAACCGCAACACGTTCCTAACGCGGCTCTATCACGACGCGATTGAGGACAAGCGTGCCTATAAGCGACAGATTGTGGGGCGCCACGATAGCTTCGGCAAGATCTTTGCCGTGACGCAGGAGCTCGACGTACTCAACCCGCGCGATATATACCGCAAGTGCTGCGAACTGCTGGGCGAGATTCTAGAGAACGATTCGGTGACGATCTACCATGTTTCGGGCGGGGCATTTGCGCGCCTGGTGGCGGCGAGCCCGGCGATTTCCAACGATGTTCCGCGCTCGCTATCGCTCGACGATCTTGCGCCCGTGCTCCAAGGTGCGATCTCGGGTTTGTGGGTGAACCGTGCGTTGACGTCGGGGCTTCCGATGTTTGGCTATGCGATCGAGCGCGATGGAGCCCCCGCCGTGTTGATCTTTGTGCGCCATGTGGCCGAAAGCCAAATGTCCCTGTACTACCAAAACCTGTTCCGCATCCTGTGCGGCCTGGTGGAAAGCGCGCTGGGACGCGCCTTCGATTACGAGGCCGTGGCGCAGGATAAGCGCTGCGTTGCCGGCACGTGCGTGCTCAACCACGATGCCTTTGGCCGGGAGCTTGCCGCCGAGCAAGCGCTTGCGGACAACAAGATGGGGAGCTTCTTGCTCCTGCGCGTGGTGCCGGGCATGGAGCCTGTTGGCGAGCTGGTCGGCGCCATTGGATCGGCGATTCGCGAGAGTGACGCTGCGGGCTTGGTTGATGGAGACACACTTTACCTGCTTATGCGACAGGCAACCGAGGCCGACCTTCCCGTTATTTGTGCACGCTTGGCCGCCAAGCACATTACGGTGGAGCGCGTCGACAGCGAGGATGTTGTGGCCCTGCTGCAGCGCATCGCACCCGCTGGCAACGGTGAGGGGGAGGCCGCTTGATCTCGCTTGTCGTTGCTGCCGTACTGCTATTACTTCATGCGCTGGTGTGTCTGGTGCTGTGGACGCTTATGAAACTGGGCCTGCTGCCGGTTCGTGGGCACATGCTTGCCGTGATGGTGCTCGTGCCGCTGTGGGGCCCGTTACTCGTGGCACTGCTTTCGGTGCGTAGCGCGGTGTTCGGTGACGACCTTAAGGACGCCACGCTGGAGACGCTGCGCATTAACGATGACATGCATCGCAGCATGCTGGTGCAGGGGCGCGAGGGCGATGATGGCGTGGTGCCGCTCGAGGAAGCACTGATCGTTAACGACCCGGGCGATCGTCGCCGTCTGATGCTCTCCATGCTTACCGAGGATCCGGATGCGTACCTGGCACAGTTGCAGGCAGCAAAACTCAACGACGATGTTGAGGTCGCGCACTATGCCGCGACGGCAGTGGCGCAGATTTCCAAGGAGTCCGACCTTAAGCTGCAGCAGTTGGAGCGCGCGTTTAAGACCGATCCCAGCTCGCATAACCTGGATGCGTATTGCGATTTTCTGGGCAACTATCTGGACTCGGGTTTGGCAGAGGGCCGCGTGGCACAGATTCAGCGTCAGCAGTTTGCACGCTTGCTCGCGCGTCGTTGCGAGCGTGAGGAAGGGTCGGCGCTGCGCATTCGCTATGCCACGGCGCTGGCCGATGCCGGCGAGATTGATAAGGCAGAGGACGTCGCTAGCCAGTTGGTGATCGATGCGTCAGACGAGCAGGACGTGTGGATGCTCTGCTTGCGCTTGGCTGTGATTCGTCGCGATGGGCAGGCGGTACGGCGTGTAATCGGCGCGATCGACAAGCAGCATGTGTATTTGAATGCCGAAAATCGCGAGAGGTTGTCATTTTGGCGTGAAGGAGAGGAGGCCCGATGAGCGTGGTGCAACATATCCGTGAGCGTGCGGGCCATTTTCGCTGGATGGGGCTGCTCGTGGTATGGGCGGTCTTTATCGCCATGTCCGCCGTGCTGTTGATCGAGCGTGCCGGCGTGCAGTACAGCGCCGGGCAGCATAAGCTGGGCATGCTCGCTGCCAACGACGCCGTGCCGGCAAGCTCGGCGATGTTTGGCCAAAAGCCCACATGCTTGGTTATTACCGACTCGGGCCAAGATGGCGTCGAGGACGTCAAAGAGCAGTTTGACCAGATTCTGCTTGACATGAAGATCTCCCATCGCGATGTGGATATTGCCACCGATGGAGTTGATGCGATTCCTTCCCTCACATCCTTCGACCGCGTGATTTTACTGATGCCTTCGATCGATGGGCTCGGTACGCACCTCTCCGACATTATGAGTTGGGTGAGTGCCGGCGGTTCGCTGATGCTCGCCATGACGCCGGACAATTCGAGCTATCTGCAGGCAATCGGTCCCAAACTGGGCATCGATTCTGCCGGCTATGAATATACGACGGCAGAGAGCATCGTGCCGAGCGAGGACTTTATGATCGGCGGTGGCCAGCGTTATGAGTTGTCGGATCCCTTCGATTCGTCGCTCTCGGTTTCGCTGCGTGAGACGGCCCACGTGTGGGCTAAAACCGGCGACACGGGTACTCCGCTTATTTGGTCGAGCGATTGCGGCAACGGCCGTACCGTGGTGTGCAATATCGGTATCTACAACAAGGTCATGCGCGGTTTCTATGCCGCGGCCGTGAGCCTGTTGGGCGATGCCACGGCCTATCCGGTCATCAATAGCGCGGTGTTTTACCTGGACGATTTCCCGAGCCCCGTTCCCTCGGGCGACGGCACGTACATCAAACGCGACTACGGCCTTTCTATCGCCGATTTTTATGCCAAGGTGTGGTGGCCCGACCTGCAAAAGCTCGCGCAGCAATACGACATTCGCTATACCGGCGTGATGATCGAAAACTACGAGGACGTGGTCAACCAAACCGAGCCCGCGCGCCAGGCCGATACCACGCAGTTCCGCTATTTTGGCGGCATGCTGCTGCAGATGGGCGGTGAGTTGGGCTTTCATGGCTACAACCATCAGCCGCTGGCGCTCTGGGACACCGACTATGGCACGCTGTACGACTACAAGACGTGGAAGAACAAGGAGACGCTTGTCGCGTCTCTCGACGAGCTTGTCGCCTTTCAGGACGAGGTGCTGCCCAACGCGCACGGCTCGGTCTACGTGCCGCCGTCGAATATTCTTTCGGCCCGCGCCCGCAAGATTATTGGCGAGGACGTGCCGCGCATTAAGACCATTTCCAGTACGTATTTTGAGGATGGCACCGATCTGCCGTATGTGCAGGAGTTTGGCGTGGCGAGCGATGGCATTGTGGAGCAGCCGCGTATCGTCTCGGGCGGCATGGTCGATGACACCTATATGCGTCTGGCCGCGGTGTCCGAGCTCAACATGCACTACGTGAGTACTCACTTTATGCATCCCGATGACCTGCTGGATCCCGATCGCGGCGCTAAGGAGGGCTGGGAGGTCTACAAGGGCGGCCTGACCGACTACCTGGACTGGCTTACCAAGTCTGCGCCCGACCTGCGCCACCAGACGGGTTCGGAGTGCTCGGGTGCCATCCAGCGTTTTTCGTCCGTGACGGTGAGCGTGGATACGAGCGACGATGCCTGGACGCTCAACCTGGGCAACTTCCACGACGAGGCTTGGCTTATGTTCCGTGCCAATAACGGCGAGCCGGGTACGGCGTCCGGTGGCGGGATTAAACACCTGACGGGCGACCTGTACCTAGTCAAAGCGACGGATAAGACCGTGACGATTGAGCGCAAGGAGGGTGGCGACCGATGAGAATCTGCTTGGTGCTCGAGGGCTGCTATCCCTACGTGCACGGCGGTGTGTCCACCTGGATGCACGGCTACATCACGGCCATGCCCGAGCACGAGTTTGTGCTGTGGGTGATTGGCGCCCACGCCGAAGACCGCGGCAAGTTTGTCTACGATCTGCCCGGCAACGTCGTCGAGGTGCACGAGGTGTTCCTGGACGATGCCCTGCGTCTTTCGGGCGAGCAGGAGGAAGTCGACTTCGACGACCGCGAGCGCGAGGCCCTGCGCCGTCTGGTCTCGCTCTCCAATCCGGACTGGGACGTGCTGTTCGACATTTTCCAGCGCCGCCACGTGCATCCGCTCTCATTTTTGCAGAGCCGCACGTTTATGGACATCTTCCGCGACGTGTGTCTGGCCGAGTACCCGTATACGCCTTTCGCCGACGCCTTCCACACCATGCGTTCGATGTTGCTGCCCGTGCTCTATCTGCTGGGCAGCGAGGTTCCGGTGGCCGACGTGTATCACGCCATCTCGACCGGCTACGGCGGTCTGCTCGCAAGTTTGGGCTCCAGCATGAATAACGCGCCGGCATTGCTGACCGAGCACGGCATCTATACCCGCGAACGCGAGGAAGAGATCATTCGCGCTGACTGGGTGGTGCCCTCGTTTAAGGACCGTTGGATCCGCTTTTTCTACCTGCTTTCGGAGGAAATCTACCGTCGCGCTTTTCGTGTGACGAGTTTGTTCCACAACGCGCGCAAAACGCAGATCGACATGGGTTGCGATGCAGAAAAATGCCTGGTTATCCCCAACGGCATTCAGTTCGATCGCTTTAAGGACATTCCCTTAAAGCCCGATGACGGCTGGGTGGACATTGGCGCGGTGGTGCGTCTGGCGCCCATCAAGGACGTCAAGACCATGATCTATGCCTTCTTTGAGTTGCACGAGCGCCTGCCGCACGTGCGCCTGCATATTATGGGTGGCGTGGACGACGAGGAATATGGCGCCGAGTGCCATGCGCTAGTGGAGACATTGGGCGTGCGTGACTTGATCTTTACCGGCCGCGTCAACGTGGTCGAGTACATGGAAAAGCTCGACTTTACCATTTTGACGAGCATCTCGGAGGGCCAGCCGTTGAGCGTGTTGGAATCGCTGGGCGCGCGTCGCCCCTGCGTGACGACCGAGGTCGGCTGCTGCCGCGAGCTGCTCGAGGGCGCCCCCGGCGACGACTTTGGCGTTGCCGGATATGTGAGCCCGCCCATGTATCGCAAGGGTCTGGCCGATGCCATGGAGCGCATGTGCGCGAGCCGTGCCCGCCGTCTGGAAATGGGGGAGCGCGGCCAGCGTCGCGTGGCGACCTACTACCTACACGAGCAGATGCTCGCCAACTATCGTGCGCTGTACGACGAGACGGCTCGCGCGTTCAATTTGCCCAAGAAGGAGGTGTAGCCGGTGGCCGGAATCGGTTTTGAGCTCAAGCGCCTGTTTAAGCGCAAGGGTCTGTTTGCCACGATGCGCGCCTATGGCTACGCCGGCATCGTGTGCACGGGCCCCATGCTGCTGGGCGTACTGTTGCAGGTGGGCATTTTGGTGCTGTGCGGTCTGTGGGACGTGGGCCGCGCCAACCAGGATCTGCTGGTGTGCATGGTGACCTATACGCTTCTGGCGTCGCTTACGCTCACGAGCTTTTTCTCCATGCCCGTCACGCGCTTTTTGGCGGACATGCTGTTTGCCGAGCGCGAAGAAGAGGTCTTGCCCTCGTTTTGGGGCTCCAACGCCATCATGCTCGTTGCGGGCACGGTGCTCTACGGCGTATTTTTGCTGTTCTCGGGCGCCACGCTACTGCAGGGGCTGCTGTGCCTGTGGCTGTTCAACATTATGATCGTCAACTGGAACGGCATGAGCTATCTCACCGCTATTAAGGACTACCGGGGTATTCTGTGCAGCTTTGCCGCGGCCATTGGCGTGGCGTGCCTGTGTGCCTTGGCCGCGCTGGCACTGGGGCTGCCGCCGGTCGAGGGCCTGCTGGCCTCGATCGCCCTGGGCTACGGTGTGATGCTCGCTTGGGACGTGGTGCTGCTGTACCGGTATTTTCCTCAGAGCGAACGTAGCCCCTGGCTCTTTTTGCGCTGGCTCGATCAGTTTATGCCGCTGGCACTCACGGGCCTGTTTACCAACCTGGGACTCTTTGCACATCTGGTAATTATTTGGGCCGGCCCCATTGGCGTGCAGGTCAAGGGCTTGTTTTATGGCGCACCCTACCACGATGTGCCGGCGCTCATCGCGTTTTTGACGATCCTTGTCACGACCGTCAACTTTGTAGTGTCGGTCGAGGTCAACTTCTATCCGCGCTACCGCGACTACTACAGCCTGTTTAACGACGGCGGCGTGGTGGGCGACATCGTGGTGGCCGAGGAGGAAATGCTCGCCACGCTCAACCGGGAGCTGCGGTTTTGCGCGCTCAAGCAGCTGTTTGTGACGGCAGCGGTCATCTCGCTCGAGACCACGGTGCTCTCGGCCCTGCCACTGGGCTTCAACAACCTTATGCACGGGTATTTTCGTACGCTGTGCGTGGGCTATGGTCTGTATGCCGTGGGCAATACGGTGATGCTCATCTTGCTGTACTTTACCGACTACAAGGGCGCCGTGCTTGCCTCTGGGCTGTTCGCGGGCGTGGCGGGGCTGGCGACCATCGTCTCGCTGTTCTTTCCGCAGCAGTTTTATGGCTTTGGCTTTTTGCTCGGCGCGGCGGTGTTTTTTGTTGTGGCGCTCATGCGGCTCGATACTTATACCGCTAACTTGCCGTATCGTATCCTGAGCCAGCAGCCCATCGTGGCGACCGACAAGACGGGTCGCTTTACGGAGTTGGGCTGCTTGCTCGACCGTGCCGAACAGCGCTACGAGGAGCTGCGTCTACAGGGCGAGCCGCATGGTGCGTTTGAGCGCACGGTGGTCCGTGTGTATCGCAATCGTTGGGGAGGTCCTGATGACCGATAGGATGATATCGCGTCGCCGCTTGATTGAGGCGGCTGCCGGCACATTGCTGCTTTCGGGCTGCTCTTCGCAGGACGAATCCTCGACAAAAAAGACCAAGAAGCAGGACAAGATTAAAAAGGCCGATGCGTCTAGCGAGACCAAGCACCTTCGCGACAAGGATGAGCTGTACGAGGTCTACGATGACTCGGGCATCGTATGTATGTACCTGACGGTCTCGCGCGGCAACAGCTCCGAGAATACCGACCATAGCTGGGCCGAGATCAATACGTACTCGGTCTACGACTATGCCGACATGGGCGTGACGCGCTATCAGGTTATGGGCCTGCTGCAGCCTGGCGATGATAAGGGCCCCGTTGCCGGTGAGGTCGGTTATGGTGAAGAGGCTCCCAACGCTACCGTGCAGGTGCGCGGCCAGACGTCGAGCGGTTATACGCAGAAGAATTACAAGGTGGAGCTCAAAAAAGGAAAGGGTACCTGGCGCCAGCAGCGTGCGATTGCGCTTAACAAGCACATGGGCGAGGGCATGCGCTTTCGTAACAAGATGGCCTACGATTTGATCCGTGGCATTCCCCAGATGATGGGCCTGCGCACGCAGTTTGTGCACTTATGGGTGTGCGACCAGACCGAAAAATCTAACGACACCTTTGAGGACTACGGACTGTTTACGCAGGTCGAGCAGCTCAACAAGACGGCGCTCAAGGCCCACGGTCTGGATAAGAGCGGGCATCTCTATAAGGTGAACAGCTTCGATTTTCATCGCTTCGAAGACACCATTAAGCTCGCCGATGACCCCGACTATAACCAGACGGCGTTTGAGGGCATGCTCGAGATTAAGGGCGATTCGGACCATACCAAGTTGATCGAGATGCTCGATGCGCTCAACGACGATACGCAAAAGATCGACGATGTGCTCGACACCTACTTCGATACCGAGAACCTGGTCTATTGGATGGCGTTTCAGATCTTGACGGGCAATTGCGATACGCAGAACCGTAACTGCTATCTGTACAGCCCGCTTAACTCCAAAGTCTGGTACATCCTGGATTGGGACAACGACGGCATGCTGCGCAAGCTCGAGTTGAGCCTGACGGGATTCTCGGATTATGCGAGCTGGGAGCGCGGCGTGAGCAACTACTGGGGCAACGTGCTGTTTAACCGCGCGTTGCGCGGCAAGTCGTTCCGCAGCGAGCTCGATAGCGCCGTGAAGGACCTGCGCTCGTATTTGACCGAAGAGCGTCTGAGCAAGATGGTCGAGCATTATCGCGAGGTCACGGAGCCGCTCGTCTTTGCTGCGCCCGACCTGGAGAATCTGCCCGTGACCAAGGACGAATACAAGCAGATTGCCGCGGCGATTCCTTCCGAGATCGAGGAGAACTATAAGAGCTATCGCGAGAGCTATAAGAAGCCCATGCCGTTCTACATTGGCGTGCCGCAGATCGATAACGGTAAGCTGCGCGTGAATTGGGACGCGTCGTACGACTTTAAGGCGCGCGACATTCGCTATACCGTGGAGCTTGCGCGCGATTACGCCATTACTGACGTGATCTTTAAGGCCGAGGACGTGCTGCTGCCGGAGGTAACGTGCGATGCGCCCGATACCGGCCAGTACTTTGTGCGCGTGCGTGCCACCAACTCCGACGGCTATACGCAAGATGCGTTTGACTACTATGTGACCGACGACGGTAAACAGTACGGCATGAAGTGTTTTTACGTGCAGGACGGCGGTAAGGTCGTGGAGGACACGTATGAGGAGGGCTAGCGCGCTGCTTGAGCGTCTGGCGGCTCCGCCCGTGCGAACCACGCAGGAGCGTTACCGCCACGAGCTCAAGTACCTCATTAACGAGGGCGAGCACGCCGCGCTGGCCTGTCGCATGGCGCCTGTCTTTAAGCTGGACAAGCATGCGCGGGCGGGCGGTTACACCATTCGCAGCCTGTACTTTGACGACTACTGCAACTCGGCCTACGAGGAAAAAGACGCCGGCATTCTCATGCGCAAAAAGTATCGCGTGCGCATCTATAACGGCAGCGACAAGGTGATTAAGCTCGAGCGCAAAAAGAAGTACGGCAGCTGGATCTACAAGGAGGACGCGCCGCTCACGCGCGACGAGTTTGAGCAGATCCTAGCCGGCGACTACGACTTTTTGCTGCGGAGCCCCCAACAACTCTGCCGTGAGTTCTACATCGAGTGCATCTGCAACATGATGCGCCCGCGGACCATCGTGGACTACGAGCGCGAGCCGTGGGTGATGGATGAGGGCACCGTGCGCATTACGTTTGACATGAACGTTCGTGCCGCGGTGGGAAGCTTCGATATCTTTGACGCGACGCTGCCCGCGCTGCCGGTCCTGGAGCCCGGCAAGCTGGTGATGGAGGTCAAGTTTACGGAGTTTTGCCCGCAGTTGGTGCGCGATATGGTGCCGCCGGGCGCGGCCGAGCTCACGGCGGTCTCCAAGTACTGCCTGTGTTACGAAAAGACCGCCTACTTGCGCGGCTTTAACTACTGGGAATCGGATTTTGAGAACCGAGGGGATATTTAGACCATGAGCACCAGGGACTTTTTTAAGAACTCCGTCTTGGAGGCGTTTGGTCAGGTCGACCCTGCCAAGATCGGCCTGTCGCTGCTCGTGGCACTCGCCATGGGCATCCTGATCTATTACGTGTACAAGCGCTTTTTTACCGGCGTGGTGTACTCGCGAAGCTTTGCTGTGACGCTCGTGGGCATGTGCGTGCTCACCTGCATGGTCACGCTCGCGATCTCGACGAACGTGGTCATCTCGCTCGGTATGGTCGGTGCTCTGTCCATCGTTCGTTATCGTACGGCGGTCAAGGATCCGCTCGACCTGTTGTATCTGTTTTGGGCCATTACCACGGGCATTACGGCGGGCGCCGGCATGTATGCGCTTGTGGGGCTCACGGCTGTGGTGATTGTGGTGATGATTGCCGGCTTTGCGAGCCACCAGGACAAGGCGCGCGTGTACATGATGGTGATTCACTACGCTGGCCAGACCACCGGCGATGATATCGTGCGTGCATTTGGGCGCACCAAGTTCACCGTCAAGTCCAAGACCATGCGCGGTGACAAGGTGGAGATGACCGTGGAGGTGTTCTCGGACGGCGTTGACATGCCCTATGCAGACGCCATTCGCGCGCTCGACGGCGTGGAGGACCTGACGCTCATCCAGTACAACGGCGAATACCACGGGTAACTATGTTCCGGCGTTTTAACAAACGCCGGACCGCTCGACGCTGCGCGGGCATCTGCCGGGCGATCTGCCGCTCAAACCGTCGATCGCGTACATAAAGTACGCTTCGCTCCTCTTTCGCGGCACCTCGCCACGGCAGCTGCCCGCTCGCTGACGTTTGCTCGACCAGGAATTCTATTTACTCAATTTGCTGGCAAGGCAGCTATCATGGTGCTTGTGAATTCGTTGTCAGGGGTGCTCGTGGTAAAGATGAAAGATGTGGCCGAGCTGGCCGGCGTTTCGAGCGCCGCCGTCTCGCGCTACCTCAACGGCGGATATATCTCGGCGGACAAGGCCGAGCGCATTAAGCAAGCGATTGAGCTGACCGGATACGTGCGGTCTAGCCAGGCTCGCGCGCTGCGCACCGGCTCTACCAAGCTCATCGGCGTCATCGTGCCCAAGATTAACTCGGAGTCCGTGAGCCGCATTACCGCCGGCATTGGCCAGGTACTCGGTCGCCGTGGCTACCAGATGCTGCTTGCCAATACCGACAACGCGGCCGATCGCGAGCTCGAGTATCTTGATCTGTTCCAGAACCATCCGGTCGATGGCATTGTTCTGGTGGCGACCATGATTACCGACGAACACCGTCGGGCGATTGAATCGTGCCGTGTGCCCATCGTGCTGATCGGTCAGAATGTTGAGGGCGCGGCGTGCGTCTATCACGACGATTACGAGGCTGCCTTTGAGTTGGGCCATGCGCTTGCGGGTCGCGTGGACGGCAAGATTGCCTATATTGGAGTTACCGAAGAGGACCGCGCGGCCGGTTATGACCGCCGTCGCGGTTTTGAGGCCGGCTTGCGCGCCGCGGGTAACCCGCTCGATGCCGCCTTGATTCGCCTGGGCTCGTTTACGCTCGACTCGGGCTATGGTGCGGCGCGTGAACTGCTTTCCGTCGACCCCGATGTTTCGTTTATCGCGTGCGCGACCGACACCATGGCGGCGGGCGCGCTGCGTGCCATCGATGAGGTTCGCGGCATGGGCGAGGGTATACACCGCGTGAGCGGTTTTGGCGACAACGCGTTTTTGCGCGCGCTGACGGGCGGCATTCCCACCGTGCATTATGGCTACCTGACCAGTGGCGTCGAGGCGACCAATATGTTGCTCAACACGCTCGATGGCGTGGAGGGGGAGAGCGGTCTCAAGACGCTCAAACTCGGCCATCAACTTATGAATGTCTAGGCTTTGGGCATGTCTGCCTGCCTTTGAGGCCCCTGTTTTTGCGGTAAAACTACCATTCGCCGGCTTTTTCCTACCGTTCACCCTACTATGAAAACGATTACAGACATATGAAACTGAAAACGATTACAGTGTAAGTGTCAAAGGTAGTCGGGTGCGCATGCACCCGTTGGAGGAAAGGGAAGTCATGGACTACCGCAAATCAGCCCAAGAGGTGCTCGACAACATCGGTGGCGCCGGCAACGTTGTTTCGGCCGCACACTGCGCCACGCGTCTGCGCCTGGTGATTGCCGATAACGCGAAGGTTGACAAGGAGGCCCTCGAGAATATCGACGGCGCTAAGGGCGTCTTTGAAGCCCAGGGCCAGCTCCAGATTATTTTTGGCACTGGCACCGTCAATAAGGTCTACGAGGAGTTCATCGCGCTCAGTGGCGTCGAGGCTGCCACCAAGGCCGAGGTCAAGGAGGCCGCGGCGCAGCAGCAGAACATCTTTATGCGCGCCATTAAGGTGCTCGGCGACGTCTTTGTCCCCATCATCCCTGCCATCGTGGCCTCGGGTCTGCTGCTGGGCATTATGAGCGCCCTCAACTTTATGGCCTCCAACGGCTTTATCGCGCTCGACACCAATAACTTTATCTACAAGATTGCCGACCTGGTCTCGGGCACGTCCTTTGGCATTCTGCAGATCCTGATCGGTTACTCCGCCGCTAAGGCTTTTGGCGCCAACCCGTATCTGGGCGCCGTTGTCGGTGGTGCGTTCATCAACTCCTCGCTACAGAGCGCCTACACGGTTGCCTCCGAGGGCGTGCAGACCATGGTCAACGTCATCCCCGGTGTGTACAGCTTTGAGTGGGTCGGTTATCAAGGCCACGTTATCCCCATCGTCATCGCCTGCGCTATTCTGGCCTTCCTCGAGAAGCGCCTGCACAAGATCGTTCCCGAGATGTTCGACCTCTTTGTGACCCCGCTCGTCTCGGTGTTCGTGACCGTGCTCGTGACCCTCGTTGCCGTCGGCCCCATCTTCGTGTGGGCCGAGAACGCCATTCTCGGTCTGATTCAGGCCCTGCTCACCCTGCCCTTTGGCATCGGTTCCTTTATCGTCGGCCTGTTCTATGCCCCCACGGTCGTTACCGGTATCCACCAGATGTACACCGCCATCGATCTGGGCCAGCTCGCTCAGTACGGTGTGACCTATTGGCTGCCCATCGCCAGCGCTGCCAACATCGCCCAGGGTGGTGCCGCGCTCGCCGTTGCCTTTAAGACCCGCGATGCCAAGATCAAGGGTCTGGCGCTTCCTTCGGCCCTGTCCGCCTTCATGGGCATTACCGAGCCTGCCATCTTTGGTGTGAACCTGCGCTTCTTTAAGCCCTTCATCGCCGGCTGCATCGGCGGCGGTTGCGGTGCCCTGGTCTGCGCGCTCACTTCGCTGGCTGCCTCCGGCACGGGTGTTACGGGTATCTTCGGTATCCTGCTGTGCCTGGCCCAGCCCGTGCAGTACGCGATCATGTTTGCGGTTGCCGCGGTCGTGTCCTTTGCCATCTCGTTTGTCCTGTACAAGGACGAGCCCAAGGCTTCCGAGCAGGCCTAAGAGCTTTTGATTGAGGAACGCCCGCGGGCTGTATGCTCGCGGGTGTTCCCCGCATCTGGCGCCGATCTTTGGCACCTTGTAACTTTCGATCCGTTAGGACTTTGATATGTCTAATGCACTCGGTCGCGACCTTGCAAAGCTGGTCGCCGCTGTTGACGCCGCCGCCTCTGAGTGCGGTCATGGCGCGTATGGCCAGCGCTTTCATATTATGCCGCCCACGGGCTGGCTCAACGACCCCAACGGTCTTTGCCAGGCGGGCGGCGTGTTCCACGCTTATTTTCAATATGCTCCGTTTGATGTTGAGGGCGGCGTTAAGGCCTGGGGTCATGCCACGAGCCGCGACCTTATGAACTGGGAGTATGTTGGCGCGCCGCTGCTGCCCGATGAGCCGTTCGACTGCCATGGCGTGTATTCGGGCTCCGCGCTTGCCGAGGACGGTCGCATTCGCGTGCTCTATACCGGCAACGTTAAGCTCCCCGATGCGGACGGCGTCTTTGACTATGTCAACTCCGGCCGTCGCGCCGATACCGTGTATGTCGAGAGCGCCGATGGACAGACGTTTAGCCAAAAGCGCGTGGTGCTGGCTTCCGAGGATTATCCCGAGGATTTGACCTGCCACGTGCGCGACCCCAAGGTGTGGCGTGACGCGGACGGGCGTTATCACATGGTGCTGGGTGCGCGTCGTCGAGTTGACGGGCCGCACGTCGAGAGCCGTTTTTGCGCCATGCATGGCGAGGGTGCCGGACGCGATGTGGGCGAGATCCTGGTGTATGGCTCGGCCGATATGCTGAGCTGGGAGCTCGAGAGCCGCGTGTCTACGCCCGAGCGTTTTGGCTTTATGTGGGAGTGCCCGGGGTATCTGGAGATTGAGACGGATGGCGGTGTACCGGCGAAATGGCTGTCCTTCTCGCCCCAGGGGCTCGAGGGCGGTCGTTGGGACCGCGGTAATGTGTATGCCGCTGGCTACTTGCCTGTAACGGGTGACATCACCGGTGGTGACGGTGCCTATGAGCTGGGCGAGTTCCGCCTGTGGGACGCCGGTTTTGACTTCTATGCTCCGCAGGAGTTTACGTCCGAGGACGGTCGCCACATTCTGATCGGCTGGATGGGCATGCCCGATGAGCCGACCTATGGCAACGCGCCCACCGTGGTGTGCGGCTGGCAGCACTGCATGACGGTGCCGCGCGAGCTTACAGCCGGTGCCGGCGGCGTGGTGCTGCAGCAGCCGGCGCGCGAGATTGAGCACCATTATGCCTCGGTGCGTGTGGGGGAGGGCTCGTTTGAGGTTGCCGACGATACCTGCTTTGACGTTGTTGTCGACGGTGTCGACGGCGCGTTTACCGCGATCGTTGATGGCGAGCTGAAGCTGGCGTTTATGCCCGCCGAGGGCGAACTGCCTTCGCGCTTTGAGATGCGATTTACCGATGAGGGTCGTGCTTCTGCCGGCTGCGGTCGTACTGTGCGCTGGGAGCCCGTCGACGAGGTGCGCAACGTGCGCATTGTCGGCGATGTCTCGTCGGTCGAGGTGTTTGTGAACGATGGCGCGCTCGTGTTTTCGACGCGCATCTATCCCGAGGCCTATGGCGTGACCGTTGACGCCCCGGGTGCGAGCGTGACCTATCACACGCTCAACATCTAGGCGATTCGTCGCATATCGGCGCTATACTGCAGCCGTTGCCCACGATGCGGGGAACACCCG
>CATVZP010000002.1 GCA_958348565.1 uncultured Collinsella sp.
AAGTACACCGTGCACAAAAAAGGAGGCCTCCGCATCGCCGCGGAGGCCTCCTTTTTGTGCGGATAACTAATTTGGCACCGTCGCAGGTTGAGCCCACGTCAGCGAAAACGTCCCTAAGCGAGCAAGGTGACGTGAAAGAGGAGGGAAGCGTACTTTGGGTACGCGACCGACGATTGAACGTCAGATTGCCGCTTAGGGGCGTTTGCAGCGTCGGCTAAGAGAGATCGTCTTCGTAGGGCATCAGGTCTGCTAGGTAGCCTTTTTCCTTGAGCATCGCCTCGATCTCGTCGAGGGTCTGTTCGTCCTCCGCCGCAATGCGATGGAAGTGGTAGCCGCTGGTCACCGTCAGCAGCGGGAAGCTCTTGCCGCTCTCGATATCGCGCAGATAGCGCTCAACATCGCGACGATTGCGGATGTCCAGGTCGGCCGTGATCTTACCGTACACGCGGTGATTGACGATCACGTTGAGCACGGCGCCGCCGGCGTCGACGATACTCGTGAGCTCATCGCCTGCCTGCTCCACGCTATGGCGAACCTTGACCAAGCGCGTGGGCACGGCGGGGCTGCTGGGGGCCTCCTGCAGCACGTAGCCGCGGTTGGTCGCCACGATATCGTGCCCATCGGCGCGCAGCAGGGCGATGTCCTGCACCACGACCTGGCGGCTCACACCCACCTCGCGGGCAAGCGCGCTGCCCGAAACTGGCCCCTTGGCTCCCTCGAGCACGGCCATGATGGCACGGCGACGCTCGCGGGCGTCCATTATTTACCGTCCAGCAGACGCAGGTGCTTAAGCGAGAGGTCGAGAATCGGCGCAGAGTGCGTCAATGCCCCCGAGCTAATGTAGTCGACGCCCAGATCAGCCAGGGCGCGGATATTGCTGGCATCCACATTGCCCGAGCACTCGGTCTTGGCGCGACCGGCGATAAGCTCTATGGCGGCGGCCATGTCGTCATGGGTCATGTTGTCGAACATGATGATATCGGCGCCGGCCTCCACAGCCTCGCGCACCATGTCCAGGTTCTCGCACTCGATCTCGAGCGTCGTGGTAAACGATGCATGGGCGCGCGCCATCTCGATCGCGCGTGCCACGCCGCCGGCGGCGTCGATGTGGTTGTCCTTGAGCATAACGGCCGTCGACAGGTTGTAACGGTGATTGCTGCCGCCGCCGATCTCGACTGCGGCTTTCTCGAAAACGCGCATGCCCGGCGTGGTCTTGCGCGTGTCGACAAGCACGGTCTTGGTGCCCACGAGCGCAGCCGCCATCCGATGCGTGTAAGTAGCGATGCCGCTCATGCGCTGCAGGTAGTTGAGCGCCACACGCTCGCCCGAAAGCAGCACGCGCGCGTCTCCGCGCACCTGGCCCACGTGATCGCCAGCGTGCACCTCGTCGCCGTCCGCGACATCAAACAACACGGAGCTCTGCGGATCCAGCAGCTCAAAGGTTCGAGCGAACACATCCAAGCCCGCGATGATGCCATCGGCCTTGGCGATAAGCTCCACCGTGGCGGGGCGCGCCGTGGGGCACACGCTCGCCGTGCTCACGTCCTCAAACGTAATGTCCTCGCGCAGGGCCTGCAGGATCAGATCATCGACGACGAGCTTCATGGTAATGGGATTCATGGTCTACTCCTCCACGGCCTGCGTGCCGGCGGCACGGGCCAAATCATCGATTGCCAGGGGATCGGCGCTCAGGGCGCGATGACGGCCATCGAGCGCGGGATCGCCCGCCTGCTCCACTGCGAGCGACTCGCCGGTGCGCATGTACCACGCGGCGCGACGACCCCAGACCAGCGCCTCGAGCAGGCTGTTTGATGCAAGGCGATTCTTGCCGTGCACGCCGTTGCAGGCCGTCTCACCGGCTGCGTAGAGCTCGGGCATCGAGGTGCGGCCGTCCTTGTCGACCCATACGCCGCCCATAAAGTAGTGCTGCGTGGGCGTAACGGGGATGGGCTCGTCCAAGATGTCGCGGCCGTCCTCCAGGCAGCGCGCGCGGATATTGGCAAAGTGCCCGGTCACCACATCGCGCTCGACGGGGGCAAAGCTCAGCCACTCGTGCTCGGTGCCGTCCTGCTTCATCTGCTCGCGAATAGCGGCGGCGACCACGTCGCGCGGCTGAAGCTCGTCGGTAAAGCGCTCACCGGCGGCGTTGAGCAAAATCGCGCCCTCGCCGCGGCAGCTCTCGCTGATCAGGAAGGTGCGGCCCGGCTGCGGCGAGAACAGTCCCGTGGGGTGAATCTGCACGTAGTCCAAATGCTCCATCTTAATGCCATGCTCCTGAGCGATGTAGCAGGCATCGCCCGTGAGCTGCGGGTAGTTGGTCGAATGGTCGTATACGCCGCCGATACCGCCCGTCGCCCACAGCGTGTGGCGGGCATGGATCTTAAACGGCTCGCCGGCATGCACGCCCTCGGCGGCATTTACCAGCTCGTCGGCGGGGCGAACCGAGTTGCCCTCGTCCACGGGAACGGCGACGACGCCGGTACACACCGTGGCGTCATCACGCTCGCCCGTTAGGATGTCGGTCATGGCCACGTGCTCCAAAATCTGCACGTTGTCCAGCTTGCGGACGGCCTGGAGCAGCTTAGTCGTGATCTCCTTGCCGGTGATGTCGGCATGGAAGGCGATGCGCGGACGGCTATGCGCGCCCTCGCGGGTAAAGTCGAGGCTGCCGTCAGCCCTGCGCTCAAAATCCACGCCCATGGCCAGCAGGTCGTTGATGACCGAGCGGCTCGAGCGAATCATGATGTCGACGCTCTCGCGGCGGTTCTCGTAGTGGCCGGCGTGCATGGTGTCCTCAAAGAAGGCATCGTAGTCCGAGCCTTCGGGCAGCACGCAGATGCCGCCCTGCGCGAGCATCGAATCGCACTCGTCGACAGCGCCCTTGGAGAGCATGATCACGCGCGTGCTCGTCGGCAGATTGAGGGCCGCGTATAGGCCCGCCACGCCGCAGCCGGCAATGACGACGTCGCACTCCATGTCGGGGTATTGCTTGGTTTCCACAGGAATCCTCTCCCTTGTAATGTGGCGTAAGGGGCTGTCCCTCATGCCACATTGGCTTAGCGCGCCGCGTACTCGAGCATGCGGTCGAGCGTGAGCTTGGCCTGATCGGCTGCCTCGTCCGACACGCCAATCTGCACCTCGCCCTCGCCCGTCTCCAGGCAGCGCACGAGCTTTTCGAGCGTGATGAGATCCATGTTGACGCAGGTGGGCTGCACCGCAGGGAAGTAGAACTTTTTGCCGGTGCCCTCGCAGCGGCGCTCGAGCTCGTAGAGCACGCCGCGGACCGTCACGATGATGAACTCGTTGGCGTCCGACTCCTCGGCATACTTGATGATGCCGGCGGTGGAGCCGATGTAGTCGGCCTCGGCAAGGACGTCGGCCTTGCATTCGGGGTGCGCCAGTACGAGCGCGTTGGGATGCGCCTCCTGCGCATCGACAATCTGCTCGACGGTGATGATGTGGTGGCGCGGGCAGTAGCCCTTGTTAAGCATGACGTGCTTTTGCGGCACCTGCTCGGCTACGAAGCGGCCCAGGTTCTGGTCGGGAATGAACAAGATGTGCTGCTGCGGCAGCTCGGAGACGATCTTGACGGCGTTAGAGCTGGTAACGCACACATCACTCCAGCTCTTGATCTCGACCGTCGAGTTAACGTAGCACACCACGGCCAGGTCGTCGCCATACTCGGCGCGCGCCGCGTCGACCGTCTCGCGCTTGACCATGTGCGCCATGGGACAGTCCGCGCCCGGCTCGGGCAGCAGCACGGTCTTGGTGGGGTTGAGCAGCTTGGCGCTCTCGCCCATAAACTCCACGCCGCACAACACGATGGTCTGCTGCGGCAGGCTCTTGGCGAGCTTGGCCAGGTAGAAGCTGTCGCCGACGTAATCAGCCACGGCCTGCACCTCGGGCGCCACGTAATAGTGCGCCAGGATCACCGCGTCACGTTGGGTTTTTAGTTGCTGAATGGCCTCGACGAGCTCTGCGGGCACCAGTGCCGCACGTTCCGTTGCCGTCGTTGCCGATGCCAGGCCGGCCGCGATATCGCGTGCAAGCTCCGACGCATCCATGTTCGCGCTCTGTGCCATCAAGGCCCCTCTCTTTTGGCGAATCTTGGGGCTTTAGTATGACACCTAGGTTTACAGCTGACAAGACAGCTGTAAACCTAGGTGTAAAGTTGAAATAAAAATTCAATCATGTGGCAGGTCCATATTCGAACTGGCAAGCTGAGGATAGCTGAGCTCTCGATGGCGCAGGAGGCATCTTTCGCCACCGCAATACCGCTTGGCGCGAGTTGCACGCCGTGGGGCGCAAACGGTCCGCACCCCCACAAGCGGTCCGCACCCAATGTGGCAAAATCGAACTACTAAGGGGGCTTAGAATGCTCAAGATTATTGCCTGCGACGATGATGTCGCTTTTCTAGATAGACTGCACCGGATGATCGACCGTTGGTCGACCGAGACGGGCACGGCGGTCGACGTTGCGCTCGTTACGCGTGGCGAGGACCTGCTGGCCCGCCATGCCGCATCGCGCGCCGACATCATTCTGCTCGACATGATCATGCCGCTCGTCAACGGCATGGACACCGCACGCGAACTGCGCCAGGCCGACACCGCCGTGCGCCTGGTGTTCCTCACCTCGTCGCCCGAGTTCGCGCTTGAATCCTACGAGGTCCGCGCCTTCGACTATCTGCTCAAGCCCGTGACTTACGAACGCCTGGCGCAGTTACTCGACGAGCTTTCGAGCATGCGCCCGGCGGCAACCGACGAGCTCGTGATCAAAACTTCCTTTGGCTACCACGCCCTGCGCCTGTCCGACATCGAATATGCCGAGGCGCGCAACAAGCACGTGGTCTTCCACCTGCGCGACGGACGCGATATCGAGGCACTCGAGTCGTTCCGCAGCGTCGAGGACCGCTTGGAGCAAAACGCGGTCTTCTTTAAATGCCACCGCAGCTACCAGGTCAACCTGCGCAATATCGATCACTTTGACCGCACGGACATCGTCATGCGCTCGGGCGCGTGCATCCCGCTTTCGCGCAGCTGCAAGCAGGGATTCCAAGACGCCTACTTTGCGGCGCGCTTTGAGGGTGGGAGACACTGATGGTCTCCTCGGTCGAAATGGTCCTTTGGGCAATCCACCACGCCACGACGCTACTCTTTGGCGTCTTTGCCTCGGCGGCGCTGTGCGGTGTCGAGATCAACCGGCGTCATGCGCTTGAACTGGTGTTGGTCGGTGCCGTAACCGGATGCGCATTTGGCCTCGCCAATGCCGTCGGCGGCGAGCTTTTTGCCCGCCAGGTATATCCGCTCGTCGTGCATCTGCCGCTCGTCATCTATTTGTGCGCGCGCTACCGCCTGAGCCCGCTGCTTGCCGTGCTCGGCATTACGAGTGCCTATCTGAGCTGCCAGTTCAGCAATTGGATGGGCATCGCCGCATTTGCCGCAACCGATTCTCAGATCGCGTACTATCTGGCGCGCATCGCGACCACACTCGCCGTCTTTGCCGTCCTGTTGCATTGGGCCGGCGACATCGGTCCGCGCTTGGCGATTAAAAGCACTACCGAGCTGGGCATCCTTTTAATCCTGCCGCTCGTCTATTACGTCTTTGACTATGCCACCAACGTCTACACCACGCTGTTCCACTCGGGCTCGGTGGTAACGGTTGAGTTTTTGGCCTTTGCACTCTGCGCGTTCTACCTTATGTTCCTCGCCGTCTACCTGCGTGAATACGAAGAAAAGGAAACCGCCGAGCGAGAGCGCTGGATGCTCGAAACCCGCGACAGCGCCGCCATCAAAGAGCTCGAGGCTTGGCGTCAATCTGGGCGCGAGCTGTCGATTCTTCGCCACGATATGCGCCACTTCCTACGCGGCCTGGCCGCTTTAATTGAGGAGGGCCACACCGACGAGGCGCTCAAACGCATCGATGAACTCTGCGAAGCCGGCGATCGCACCGCCGTACGCCGCTTCTGCGCCAACGAGACCGTAAACATCGCGCTTTCGTCATTTAACTCGGATATCAATAGAAACGGCATTGCCGCCAACCTGCGCGCCGCCGTACCCGAAACCATCCACGTAGGTGACGCCGACCTGTTTAGCGTGCTCTCAAATGCCTTGGAAAACGCTATCACCGCCGCAAGCGCCGCACCCCAAGGAAAGCGATTCGTCGACTTTGACCTGCGATTAGAGGACGGCCAGCTGCTGCTGTTAGTTTCCAACACGTTTGACCGCGCGCCGCGCATGGTCGACGGCATGCCCGTGACCCGGCATGCGGGCCACGGCTTTGGCACCAGGAGCATCAAACTTGCCGTGGAGCGCATGAACGGCAACTGCCAGTTCCGCATTAACGGCGATCGGTTTGAGCTGCGCGCCGTGATGTAGAAGTGCGGTGCCGATCTCGAGGCGCGCCTTGCCCGCCAGGCAATCGCTCGCCGGCGCCAATCCGCTACAGCGGTGCAGCCGCCGGGGTCAGCTGCTTAATGTATGCCCACATGCGCTGCTTGGCGACTTTGTCAGTGAGCGCCGCCTCAAAACCGTCGAGCGCGAGCACGCGGCGACCCTGCACATGGGCGACCAGGCCGGGCTTGAGCATGGCGGTGTCGAAGTCGTCGATTGCCACAAGCATGTCGGCATAGGTCTCGCGCATGGTATCGGCCGCGCGATCGTCCAGCAGCAGGACCGCCTCGGGGTCCAAGGCCTCGAGCGCCTCGCGGAACAGCTCGCACGGCAGAGTCTCGCCCACCGCGACCGCTCCGTCACCCACGCCGGCGACGCTTGCCAGCACGCAAAAATCCTCGGGCGCGTAGCCGATGGCCCCAAGCGCCTTGCGCAACGCCGCGCCATCCGGGCCGGCGGCAAGCTCGCCACCCGAACGCTCGGCCTCGTCCAAATCGCCTTTGACCAGCACGATCGGCGAGCACGCGTTGCCCGCGATACGCACGCCACGGCCCGCGAGCGATGCGAGCTCCTGCTCGGTCGCCTGGGCGATGGCTTCTTTTTTCTGGCTTTGTGACGTGGGCATGCGCTCTCCAATCGTTTGCGTGCCCACCATTATATAAAAGAGCCGCCCACGAGTGGTTGCTTTGCGGGCGGCTGGGTATAAGCACGGTCGTACTGAGTTTTACGCGGCCAAGCCGCGTCGCATTATGGAGGTCACCATGGCTGACATTAATCAGATTACCCCCGAGAACTTCGATTCCATCGTTAACGACAGCCTGCCCGTGCTGGTCGATTTTTGGGCACCGTGGTGCGGGCCCTGTCGATCCCTCTCGCCCATCGTTGACGAGGTTGCCGATGAGCTGGCGGGTAAGCTTGCCGTTGCCAAATGCAACGTCGACGACAACCAGGACCTGGCCATGAAGTATGGCGTCATGAGCATCCCCACGCTGGTTGTGTTTAAGAACGGCGAGGAGATTGACCGCTCGGTTGGCGCTCTGCCCAAGGCGAGGCTGCAGGCGCTGCTGGAGAAGCATCTGTAATACGCTTGTTACATGTTGCCGTCTGCCTGCCGTCCATGAGCGCTTTTGCACCGCTCGCCGGACTTCTGGATGCACCGAGTGCAACCACGGATAGTATGGTAGTCACAAACAGCCCCCAGTGAACGGGTGCGGGTCGCACAGACTCGCACCCGTTTTCTTATGCAGCTGCGCACAGAGCGGGCGTAGTAAAATCTGAACCACTGAACTGCCCCATACAAAAGGAGATTTTCCATGCATGACGTCGGAATGAACATGAGCCAGCTTGCCATGAGCGTCAAGCAGGTCGACGACACCATCGAGCTCGCTCACGAGTGGAGCCATCAGCTGCTGCATGCGACCGAGAATTTTGACATGGAGCGCATCGGCGCCAAGCTCGAGGCCGCCATGGCCGCGCTCCACGAGGCGCATGACGCGCTCGAGGGCTACGAGGAAGCCATCGAGGCCGACCACAACTCCGTCGGCTCCGTGAAGCTGGTGTAAGGTGGCCGAACACGAGCACTGCTGCGGGTACGAGCACGAGCATCCGCACGGGGCGGACGGTGACGCGGGCTGCCACTGTAGTGGCTCCGGCTCCGAGCTGGTCCGTTTTTCGGTTACCGCACCCGACGACCTGCTGCGCCGTTTTGACGAGCAGATCGGGCGCCGCGGCGACGTGGCCAACCGCTCCGAGGCCGTGCGCGATTTGATTCGCGCCTCAATCGCCAAAGAGCAGATGCGCACGCCCGATGAGCACGTTATCGGGTCGCTCACCATGATCTACGACCATCACACCGGCGATCTGACGCGCCGCCTGGACGAGGTGCAGCACGACTACACCGACGAGATCGTATCGACGATGCACGTGCATTTGGATCACCACAACTGCTTGGAAATCCTGGCACTCAAGGGTCGCGGCGAGCGCGTCTACGAACTAGCCGACCGCCTGCTGGGCCTGCGCGGCGTTAAGCACGGCGAGCTCACGTGCGCCGCCACCAAGCAGAGCCTGGGGCTGTAACAGCACACATTTCAACGAAGGAGGGTCGCATGCGACATGCGCATATCCATGTAACGGGCATTGTGCAGGGCGTTGGCATGCGACCGTTTGTGTATCGCGAGGCCATGGCGCATGGCATTTGCGGATGGGTGCTCAATGCGGGCGACGGCGTGCATATCGAGGCGCACGCTCCGGCCGATGCGCTCGATGCTTTTGTTGCCGCGCTTTCTGAGCATGCGCCCGCGGCGGCCCGCGTTGAGCGAGTCGATATTGCGGATTTGGAGCCTGGCGGCTGGAGCACTGCCGATGAGCAGGGCTTTCACATTGTGGCGTCGCAGGACCAGACCGCGCACACGACGCTCGTTTCGCCCGATATCGCCACCTGTGACGATTGCCTGCGCGAGTTGTTCGATCCCGCCGACCGACGCTTTCACTATCCCTTTATCAACTGCACCAATTGCGGGCCGCGCTTTACCATCATTCGCTTGCTGCCCTATGACCGAGCGGCTACCTCGATGGATCGCTTTCCCATGTGCCCCACCTGCGCCGCAGAGTATGCCGACCCGCTCGATCGGCGGTTTCACGCGCAGCCCGATGCCTGCTTTGATTGCGGGCCGCATATTACGTGGCGCGAGGCCGATCGCGGCGTTGCGCCGACGGCGGTCGACGCGACACCAGCCGTCGGCTCCACGCGCGAGGCCAGCGATGCCATTATTGACCGCTGTGTCGAACTGCTGGCCAGCGGCGGCATCGTCGCTATCAAGGGTCTGGGCGGATTCCACCTGGCCTGCGATGCCACCAACGAACAAGCGGTGTGCGAGCTGCGCCGTCGCAAGCGTCGCAGCAATAAGCCGCTTGCCGTTATGGTGCGCGGCCTTGCCGACGCCGAGCGCCTGTGTCATATCGATGGCGTTGAGCGTGATCTGCTTGCCGGCAGCGTTCGTCCCATTGTGCTGTTGCGTCGCCGCGCAGCCGGTAACGACGGCCACGGCTCCCCCGACGCCCTCGAACTCGCGCCATCCGTCGCGCACGACTTGCCCGAGCTCGGCGTCATGCTCCCCTACACCCCGCTTCAACATTTACTGCTCGCCGCGGCCGCGGCGCACGGTACGAGCGCGCTCGTCATGACCAGCGGAAACCTGAGCGAAGAGCCCATCGAGACCGACGATGTCCTTGCATGGGAGCACCTCGTTGCCGCAGGCATCGCCGGCGCGCTGCTCGGTAACGACCGCGCGATTCTGTCGCGCTACGACGACTCCGTGGTACGCGTGGTCGACGGCGACGTCATGCCCGTGCGTCGCGCACGCGGATATGCGCCGCAGCCGCTGTCGTTGCCGGCGCTCGACGGCACCACGCCCTGCGTACTCGCCTGTGGGCCGCAGCAAAAAGCCACGGTCGCACTCACGCGCGAGGACGCCGACGGTCATACGACCTGTTTTGTGTCGCAGCATATCGGCGATGTCGAAAACGGCGCGACCTTCGATGCCTGGAGCGCCGCGCGCTCGCGTCTGGAAAACCTCTTTGACCTGGCGCCTGCCGCCCTGGCATGCGACATGCATCCCAGCTATCTGTCGAGCCAATGGGCGCGCGAACAGGCACGGGAGCACAATCTGCCGCTTATTGAAGTCCAGCACCATCATGCGCACATCGCGAGCGTAATGGCAGAGGCGATTGTCGCAGGCCGGCTTGCGCCCGATGCACGCGTCCTCGGCATCGCCTTCGACGGCACGGGTGCCGGCACCGATGGCACCATATGGGGCGGCGAGTTTCTTATCGCCCGTCTCGCCGATGTTGAGCGCGTCGCGCATCTGCGCACCTGGGCGCTTCCCGGTGGCGCCGCATCCGTACACGATGCCCGCCGCAACGCCTTTGCCCTGCTCAGCGAGCTCGACCTGCTCGAGCACCCAGGAGCCGTGGGGCTCTTGAACAGCCTTGACGAGCAAACGCGCAGCATAACGGCAACGATGATCGAGCGCGGCATCAACAGTCCACGCACTAGCAGCATGGGTCGTCTGTTTGATGCCGCAGCCGCGATTTTGGGCATTTGCGGCCAGGCAACCTACGAGGGCGAACCCGCCATCGAGCTCGAAGCCGCCGCCTGGCACGCGCTCGACAGCGAAATCGCCCATTTTCCCGACGACAACGCCGGCTATTCCGCATCTGACCCATCGTGGCTGGACGGTCCCGATGTTCTGGACCAGAAAACACTCTTTGAGGCACTTTTGGGAGGAATTGAAGCCGGAGCGCCCGCCGACAGGCTCGCACTCGACTTCCATGTCGCCGTCGCGCGCGCCTCGGCGCGCATCGCCAGCGAAATATGCGCGCGCGAGGGTATCGACACCGTCGCGCTCTCGGGCGGCGTGTTCATGAACCGACTTCTACTCCAGCTCCTCACCCGCGAGCTCAAAAGCGCGGGCCTTGCTGTCTTGGTCCCCCACACCGTACCCGTCAATGACGGCTGCATCGCCTACGGTCAGGCGGCGGTCGCAAGCGCTCGTCTTGCGCAGATTGCACCACAGTAGCTCTTCCTCGCACGCCGCCGCGCCCAGCCGTCTCACAGGCGTAACGCGTTTGCCCGCAAACCCCGCGAGCGCTACCATCAACTGATGGATTATTGAGCGCCTATCCAGCGCAAAGCGTCTAAAAGGGGAACAATATGTGCCTTGCCGTTCCCGGTAAAGTAGTCAAACGCGACGACGACCTCAAGGCCACCGTCGACATGATGGGCATCGAGCGCCCCGTGTCGCTACGACTCGTGCCGACGGCACAGGTTGGCGACTATATTCTCGTACACGCCGGCTTTGGCATCCAGATCGTCGACGAGCAGGAAGCGCAAGAAACGCTCGAGCTCGTTAATGCCATGACCGAACTGGCCGAAGAAGATCAACTGGCCAGCAACCCGGCCGAGGCATACTAGTGGCGGCCGGACAGCCGGCTCGCTCCGGTATCGACTTTTCGGCATTTCGCGATTCCAAGCTGGCCCGCGAGCTCATCGAACGCATCCATGAACTCGTCGGCGACCACACCATCAACCTTATGGAAGTCTGCGGCACGCACACCGTGAGCATCGGCCGCTATGGCTTTCGCTCCATTATGCCGGCCGGGCTCAAGCTGCTGAGCGGACCGGGCTGCCCCGTCTGCGTTACCGCCAACCGCGACATCGACCACGCAATCGCACTCGCCAACATAGACTGCGCCATCATCACCACCTTTGGCGACATGATGCGCGTGCCCGGATCATCCACCTCGCTCGCTGCGCAAAAGGCGGCGGGGCGCGATATTCGCATTGTGTACTCCCCGCTCGACGCGCTCGACGTTGCCGAGCAAAACCCCGATCGCCCGGTCATTTTTATGGGCGTGGGCTTTGAAACCACAACGCCCACCATCGCCGCCGCCATCTTGGAGGCCGAGGCGCGCGGGCTTTTGAACTTCTCGGTCTATTGCGCCCACAAGACCACGCCGCCGGCGTTGCGCGCCATCGCCAACGACCCCGAGACCGCCATCGACGGCTTTATCCTGCCGGGCCACGTCGCCACCATCACGGGCTTGGCGCCCTTTAGCTTTTTGGTCGACGAATTCAATACCCCGGGTGTGGTCACGGGATTTGAGCCGGTCGATATCCTGCAGGGCATCCGCATGCTGGTCCAGATGGTTGTCGAGGACAGGCCCGCGATTGACAACGCCTACCGCCGTGGCGTCAACGCAGACGGCAACCCCGTGGCGCGCCAGCTGGTCGAGCAGGTGTTTGAGCCATGCGACACCACTTGGCGCGGGCTGGGGCCGATTGACAACTCGGGCCTTTCCATCCGCCCCGAGTTCTCACGCTTTGATGCCCGCGCTCGCTTTGACGTGCCCGTTGAGGCGACGGTCGAGCCGCGTGGGTGTCGCTGCGGCGACGTGCTGCGCGGGGCCATTACGCCGAGCAGCTGCCCGCTCTTTGGCCGCACCTGCACGCCCGAACACCCCGTCGGCCCGTGCATGGTGAGCTCCGAGGGCAGCTGCGCGGCTTACTACCGCTACCGTAACTAGTCCGGACGCACCCGCACACTGGCACCACCCACGATTGGAGTTTTCGATATGTCCCGTACTGCCACCGATAGCACCGTCCTGTTGGGCCACGGCTCTGGCGGTCAGATGATGAAGCGCATCATCGATGAGGTCTTTTTGGATGCCTTTGGGTCGCCCGAGCTGCTCGAAGGCAACGACGCCGGCGTCGCCGCGCTGCCCGCGAGCGGGCGCGTCGCTATGTCGACCGACAGCTTTGTAGTCTCGCCGCAGTTCTTCCCCGGTGGCAACATCGGCCGCCTTGCCGTGTGCGGAACCGTCAACGATGTCGCGACCTCGGGCGCCAACGTGCGCTACCTGTCGTGCGGCTTTATCCTCGAAGAGGGTTATCCCATGGATAAGCTCCGCCAGATTGTGCAGACGATGGCCGAGACGGCGCGCGAGGCGGGCGTGTCCATAATCACGGGCGACACCAAGGTGGTCGAGCGCGGCGGGGCCGACGGTGTCTATATCAATACCGCCGGCGTGGGCGAAGTGCCCGCGGGTGTGGCGCTCAGTGGCGCAAACTGCCAGCCTGGCGATGTCATCCTAGTGTCGGGTACACTCGGCGACCACGGCATCGCCATCATGAGTCAACGCGAGGGCCTGGCGTTTTCGAGCACGATCGAAAGCGACGCCGCGCCGCTCAACCACCTGATTGCCGACGTTTTGGCCGCAGCGCCCGGCACGCGTTGCTTTCGCGACCCCACGCGCGGTGGCCTGGCGTCCACACTCAACGAGTTTGCCCAGGCCAGCGGTGTTGCCATGGAGGTCGACGAGGATGCCGTGCCCGTGCGTCCCGACGTGCAGGCCGCCTGCGAGATGCTCGGCTACGATGTGCTGCAGGTGGCAAACGAGGGCAAGATGGTCGCCGTGGTGCCGGCCGAGCAAGCCGATGCCGCGCTAACCGCCATGCGCGCCGCGCGCTACGGCGAGAATGCCGCCATTATCGGCCGCGTGCTGCCACTTAGATCGGACGCTCGACCCGCCGTGCGCGTACGTACCGGCTGGGGCTCGACCCGCATCCTCGACATGCTCGTAGGAGAGCAGCTGCCGAGAATTTGCTAACGACAAAGGCTCAGGGCTATTAAAGATATTCAGATTCCAAACATGCCCGGCACGCATGCCCAGTATCATGGGGTGCGTTTTACAACTCAAGCGGCAGGAGCACCCATGGCAGCAGCTTTTTCCCATGTGATCTTTGACCTGGACGGCACCATTCTCAACACGCTCGAGGACCTGGCGGCCGCCGGCAACCATACCTGCGAGGCGCACGGCTGGCCCACGTTTGCCGTTGACGAGTACCGCTACAAGGTGGGAAACGGCATGCTCAAGCTGGTTGAGCGCTTTATGCCCGCCGAGTATGCGGGCGACGGCCGCATGTTTGAGCAGACGCTTGCCGAGTTTAGGGCTTACTACGGCGAGCACAAGGAGGACCACACCGCCCCCTATGCCGGTACGATCGAGATGCTCGACCGCCTGCGCGCCGCGGGCGTGCAGCTTGCCGTGCTCACTAACAAGGACCACGTCTCGGCGGCTCCGCTTATCGAAAAGTATTTTGGTTCCGAGCGCTTTGCGCTGGTGCAGGGCCGCATCGATGCGTTTCCCCCCAAGCCCGAGGCGCCTGTTACGCTGCATGTGATGGAAGAGCTAGGCGCCGACCCGGCGACCACGCTCTACGTAGGCGATTCCAATGTCGATATCCTGACCGGCCACAACGCCGGCCTTAAGAGTGCGGGCGTCAGCTGGGGCTTCCGCGGCCGCGCAGAGCTGGAAGCCGCCGGCGCCGACTACGTGGTGGACACCCAGGACGAGCTCGCAGCGCTGATCCTGGGCGAGTAACGAGCGACACTGCTTAACGCAGCTGCGACAATGCTGTTGCGCGGAAAGTAGTCGTTGGGGACGTTCTTAAACGACTAGTCAGACAAGAACGCCCCAACGACTACCCCAACAATGGCAACGCCGCAGGTAGAGGACGGACAGCGAGCGGACACCAGAGCGAACAAATTGGCATGAAAAGAGGACGGCATAGACCTTCTGGTCATACCGTCCTCTTTGAATGACAAGTTGTCGCTCTGGTGCCCGCGCAACGTCGAGCAGTTGCGGCGTTTGGTAAAACGCCGCAACGAACTAGCTCAGCATTGCATCCATCATCTCGGAGTTGACGGAGTCGTCGGCAGACCACTCGCCGTCGTCGTTGCAGGTGTACTTGAAGATAACCGTGGTCTTCCTGGGCTCGGTGGCCTTGGTCACATCGACCATAACCTGACCGGCCATCTTGTACAGCTCGTCATCGGAAGGAACCGTGTCAAGCGCGGCGACCTTCTCCTGATACTGGGTGGAGAAGTCCTCGACGATCTTGTTCATAGACTTGCAGGTGATAGAGACCTCGGCGGTCGCGACACCCTTGTCCTCGTCGACCGTCACGTCGCCGATCTTGTAGTCAAAGCCCTCGAGATAGGTCTTGGCATA
This sequence comes from uncultured Collinsella sp., assembly GCA_958348565.1. Taxonomy (GTDB): domain Bacteria; phylum Actinomycetota; class Coriobacteriia; order Coriobacteriales; family Coriobacteriaceae; genus Collinsella. The sequence goes on from CATVZP010000002.1 coordinate 14,962, forward strand.
CTCCTTGGGATCGATACCCAGCTGCTCGAACTCGTCGCCCGAAGCTTCCTCCAGACCAGAAAGGAAGTCGTCGCCACCGTTCTTGACCTCGTCAAACTGCGTCGTAAGATCCTCGGTGATGAGCTCCTCAACCGAAGGACCTCCACAGCCGGAAAGCACGACCACGCATGCAACCAAGACGGCCATGAGGGGCGCAAGCAGCAGCTTCTTTTTCATGTTGTTCCTCCCAATGAGCGGCACCGCGCTTCCCGGACGCGGCACACGTTGTAATAAGTAAGCCCATACTATCCACTTATGAACACCCTCGGCAACGCGAAGGCGCGGTCGGTTCGTTTTAGCGTCCGAACGGTTTGCAAGCCCGCCCAACGCGCAATAAAACGCTTCCCCACGGTGCAATAAAAAAGGTGGCCGGAAAACCCGACCACCCTTGCACATCCTTTGAACGCCGCAGTTTACTTGCGAACGACCTTAACGATGGCGTCACCGGCGGCGACGGCGGACTCTGCCTCAACGGTGAGCTCGACGTCGGCAAACTCGGCGGTGTTGGACACGGCCACCACGACGCAGTCCTTGTAACCGGCAGCGGCGATCTTGGCGCGGTCGATCTTGAGTATGGGCTGGCCGGCCTTCACAACGTCGTCGGCCTTGACGAAGCCCTCGAAGCCATCGCCGTTCATGTTGACGGTATCGACGCCAACGTGCACCAGAACCTCGATGCCGCTATCGGACTGCAGACCCACGGCGTGACCCATGGTGACGGTCACCTTACCGTCGCAGGGAGCGTAGACCAGATCGTCCTCGGGCCACACGGCACAGCCCTTGCCCAGAACCTCGCCACCAAAGACGGGATCGGGCACGTCGGCCATCTTGATGACCTTGCCCTTGACGGGCGAGCACAGCACGTCGGCGCCGGCAGAAGCAGAGATGGAGGCCGGAGCAGCGGCAGCCGCGGGCTCAGCCTTCTTCTTGAACATATCAAACAGACCCATACGTTTTCTCCTCTTGATTAAGCGCAACGTTGTGCGCATGCCTACGGTAATTATAGTGCCAAATGGTTCAAATGCTAAGGTGGGGACTCGAATCGCAAGCCCTTCTCGGTAGTGCTCGTGGGATGAACATCTCCTTTGCATCGCGGTTCGATAAGCCGAGTATCGCCCACGCGCGGGACGGGCAGAAGCGGGCACGCCAAACCCGATACTTCTTTTCGCTCTCGAGTCCTGCCGCCGCCCCGTCCCTGACACTTCCTGATACCGACCGAAACGTGCCAAAATAAACCTGTCCCTTTTTGGTAGGTTTGGCGAGTGTGGATTTTCGGACGCTTAACTAACGAGCGTGGATAATCTCCCACTTTGAGGCCGTCACCGAGCCAAAAACGGGAGATTATCCGCTCTCATTTTGGATAACCCCCCCCCTGTACCAAGCCGAGCTCCATGGTCAAGTAATAACGACTTCTCATCATTAGATTGTTTACATCAATTCTAATAACTATTTAATCCTTAAACTCGTTATTAGAATTGATATGATTGGCCTAATAACGAGTTTCCGGCACTAAAGATATGGAGGGCGCGATGCAAATCGAGGAGAACGGCCAGGGAACGCTCCGCAATAATCTATCGGGGAAATTGGCTTACTATTCGTTTTTTCCAACGCCCTTGCAATCATTGAGGCAGCTAAACCTCACCGAGGAAACCTATCGCACGCTTTCCGCATGCTCACGAAAGCTTGGAGAGCTTGAAGGCATGCTCTACTTTGTTCCCAACGCCGATATGTATCTGACAATGTACGTGCGCAAAGAAGCACTCCTTTCTTCGCAAATTGAGGGAACCCAGTGCACGTTTGACGACCTACTTAGTCCATCGCAAACACAACTCCATCATAAAGATGTCGCAGACGTCGTGAATTACGTCCGTGCTGTCGACCGCGGCGTAGAACTGCTCAAAAAGATGCCCTTGTGCACGAGACTTCTTAGGCAAGTTCATGCGGTCCTGCTGGACGGAGTGCGCGGAACGGAGAAGAATCCAGGCGAGCTGCGCTCCTCACAAAACTGGATTGGCCCCTCAGGCTGCACCATTGCAACCGCATCGTTTGTCCCTCCAAACATTGAAGATTTGAGTAACACGCTCCAGGACCTCGAACGCTTTATCAATGAGCCTCAAGTCGAAATGGATCCGATTGTGCGGGCGGCGCTCGTCCATTACCAATTTGAAACTGCCCATCCATTCCTAGACGGAAACGGTCGCCTGGGCAGGCTTCTCATTACACTTATGCTCATCAATGATGGCGTTCTTCATTCTTGCTTGTTCTATCCATCGTTCCAGTTCAAGAAAAATCGAAGCGAGTACTACCGGCAACTCACATCCGTAAGGGAGAGAGGCACTTACGAGGAATGGATAGAGTTTTTCTGCAACAGTCTTCTCGAAAGTGCGAAGGACTCGGTAGGGTCTTTAAAAAACCTTGTTGACCTCCATAACCGTTCCACAGCAACCATTACCGAAAATCTCGGAAGGACTGCTGCAAACGGGCAAAGGCTGTTGGGCATTCTTGAAGAGCACCCCATCGTCGACACCGCATTCATCGCTGCCCAACTCGATATCGGCAGGAGTACCGCGAGCTCGCTCGTCAAATCATTTGAAGAATTGGGTATCCTCCGTCCGCTCGACGAGTCAAGACAGAGATACCGGCGGTACGGGTATGAAGAGTATCTTTCGATTCTCAGGGAAGACGCCGAGCCGATTAGATAGGCATCGCAACCCAGGCAAATTAAAGCGAGCGTGGATAATCTCCCACTTTGAGCCTGCACACAGGCCAAAAACGGGAGATTATCCACGCTCATTCCTGAGTAGTCATTTATGAACGTCCCCAATGACTAGTCCGACAACGCCGATGTTTCGGCAACGACAGCGAGCGAGCCGCATTCGGAGCAAGACGACGCCGCAGGTAGAGAACGGACAGCGAGCGGGTCGCATTTGAGACAAGGTGACGTGAAACGAAAGGGCGCTGACCTTCTGGTCGCGCCCTTGAAGTTGAACGTCAGATTGTCCAAATGCGGCCCGCGCAGCGTCGAGCAGTTACGGCGTTTGGTAAAACGCCGTAACTAACGTGCTCCGTACTGCTCGTAGTAGGCGTCGATGGCGGTCTTGAGCTCGTCGTCGATGACAACCTTGCCGTCGATCTCGTGGTTGTAGAGGGTCTCGACGACCTCAGCCATGGAGACGATGCTCGCGACGGGGAAACCGTACTTGGCCTCGATCTCCTTCTGCGCGGTGGTCACACCGCCCTTGCCGACCTCCATGCGGTTGAGGGACACGATCAGGCCCTTGATCTCGACATCGGCAGCAGCCTTGACCTTGGGATAGGTCTCGTCGATGGACTTGCCGCTGGTGGTAACGTCCTCGACCATGACCACACGGTCGCCGTCCTTGGGCTCATAACCCAGCAGGTTGCCCTTATCGGCACCGTGGTCCTTGGCCTCCTTGCGGTCGCAGCAGTACTTGACCTCCTTGCCGTACAGCTCGTGGTAGGCAATTGCGGTCACGACGGCCAGCGGAATACCCTTGTAGGCCGGTCCAAACAGCACATCAAAGTCGTCGCCAAAGTTATCGTGGATGGCCTGGGCGTAATACTCGCCCAGCTTCTTGAGCTGGTAGCCCGTCACGTAAGCACCGGCGTTCATAAAGAACGGGGACTGACGGCCGCTCTTGAGCGTAAAGCTGCCGAACTTAAGGACGTCGGACTCGACCATAAACTTGATGAACTCTTGCTTGTAAGCCTCCATGCGGGCTCCTCTCGTAATCGCGTACGTGCTCTCCAGTTTAGCGCAGGCAGGGCGTCGATGCGGGCGCGCTTTGAGGCCACGGTATTCTGTAAGAGCTTTGTCGGAGACGATGGTTTTCTGAACAATGGGGGTTGACATGTCAAACCCCCTCATCAAGAATACGGGCGGATTGAAACGGGTACGAGATACCCAAAAGCGCGCTGCGCCCGGCCTTAAGGAGGTGTGCCATGGAAGGCAGTCCTAGTCGAAAAACCTGCATGTCGCCCTCGGCACGCCGTGAGGATTCCGTATTCGCATAAGCGCCACGAACCGATCGTCAAAACCACCACAAAGGTGCCTGTCCCCTTTGCGGTGGTTCGCGAGCTTGACGTGAGCGACATCTAGGTTTTTTGAAGCAAATACGACACGTACGCTAACTCCCCTCAACAAGGAGGACCCTATGCTGATGCTCAAAACCGTCACGGTACTCGAAGCCATCTCCAAGCGCCGCCGCACGGCGCGCCCTGCCGCTCATACCGGCCTGTCCAAGAACACCATATTCGCCGCCACCCATAGTGCCGAGGACGCCCTCGTACTGCTTGACGCCACGGCAAACGGCCTCACCGTCGAGCAGGCAACTGAGCGCCTGAACGCCGTCGGCCCCAACACCATCGAGGCAACGACCAAAACGCTCGCCCGCCGCATCGCCGACGCGTTCATCGATCCCTTCGCCGGCATCCTCGCCGCGCTCGCGCTGGTCTCGCTCTACATCGACGTGCTCGCCGTGCCCGAGCCGCAGCGCGGCCCCTCCACGGTCATCGTCATCGGCATCATGCTGCTGGTATCGGGCGGCATGAAGTTTATCCAGGAAGCCCGCAGCGGCAATGCGGCAGAGGCCCTCAAGGACCTGGTCTCCAACACTTGCACCGCCCTGCGCGACGGCGAGCGCGTCGAGATCCCCTTCGACGAGCTCGTCCCCGGCGATGTGATCCGTCTCTCTGCCGGCGATATGGTGCCGGCCGATGCCCGCATCATCACCGCGCGCGATCTGTTTGTGATCGAGTCCGCGCTCACCGGCGAGAGCGAGGCCGTCGAGAAGACAGCTGCCATCACCGTCGTCGAGGGTGCCGACGGCTCCGCGCTGCCGCTCTCCGCCTGCAAGAACATCGTCTTTACCGGCACCTCCGTGCAAAACGGCACCGCCATGGCGCTTGTCGTTGCCACCGGCTCGGACACCTACCTGGGCGGCATCGCCAAGATGCTCAACGGGCGCGGCGAGAAGAGCGCGTTTGACCGCGGTGTCTCGAGCGTCTCCATGCTACTCGTACGCCTCATGCTCGTTATGGCGCCGGCCGTCTTTGCCATCAACGCCGCCACCAAGGGCAACGTCATCGACGCGCTACTGTTCGCCACGAGCGTGGCCGTGGGCATCACGCCGCAGATGCTCCCCGTCATCGTGACCACGAGCCTGTCGCAGGGCGCCAAGGACCTCGCCCGCCGCCAGGTTATCGTCAAGGAGCTGCCGGCAATCCAAAACCTCGGCGCGATGGACGTCCTGTGCTGCGACAAGACCGGCACCCTCACCGAAGACCGCATCGTGCTCGAGCGCTACCTCAACACCGACGGCAACGAGGACGCACGCGTGCTGCGTCATGCGTTTTTGAACAGCTTCTTCCAGACCGGCCTCAAGAACCTTATCGACCTGGCCGTAATCGACCGTGCCGATGTGACACCCTCGACCGTCGTGCCCGATTCCATGCTGGGCCAGAGCCTGCGCGACCGCTATACCAAGGTCGACGAAGTGCCCTTCGATTTCTCGCGCCGTCGCCTGAGCGTAGTTGTAGCCGACGCCCAGGGCAAAACCCAGATGGTTACCAAGGGAGCTGCCGAGGAAATGCTCGAGATCTGCTCCTTTGTCGAGGTCGATGGCATCGCCCAGCCGCTCACCAAAGACAGGCTCGCCCAGATTCGCAAGCAGGTCGCCGGGCTTAACGCCGAGGGCCTACGCGTAATTGCCGTGGCGCAGAAAACCAATCCGCGCTGCGTGGGCGAGTTTGGCATCGCCGACGAATGCGACATGGTGCTGATGGGCTTTTTGGCCTTCCTCGATCCACCTAAAGCAAGTGCCGCGGGCGCCGTCACCACCCTCGAAGCCAAGGGCGTGGCGGTAAAGGTCCTGACCGGCGACAACGATCGCGTCGCCGCCACCGTCTGCGAGCAGATCGGCATCGACGCGAGCAACGTCTTGCTCGGCTCCGAGATCGATGCACTCGATGACGCCGAACTTGCCGAGCGCGCCGAGATAACTCACCTTTTCGCCAAGCTCTCGCCACTGCAGAAGGCACGCCTGGTGCGCGTCATGCGCGAGCTGCTCGGCCACACCGTGGGCTTTATGGGCGACGGCATCAACGACGCCGCCGCCATGCGTGCGAGCGATTGCGGCATCTCGGTCGATTCGGCCGTCGACATTGCCAAGGAATCCGCCGATATCATCCTGCTTCAGAAGGACCTGGGCGTGCTCGAACGCGGCATCATCGAAGGCCGCCGCACCTACGGCAACCTGCTCAAGTACCTCAAGACCACAGTGAGCTCCAACTTTGGCAACGTGCTGTCCGTGACCGTCGCGAGCCTGTTCTTGCCGTTTTTGCCCATGAGCGCCCTGCAGCTGGTACTGCTGTCGCTGGTCTACGAGATCGTGTGCATCGCGCTGCCGTGGGATACCGTCGACGACGCCTGGACTGCCCGCCCGCGCGCCTGGGACGCCGCGTCCATCAAGGGCTTTATGCTCGAGCTGGGCCCCGTGAGCTCGCTGTTTGACATCGTGACCTTCGCCGCGCTCTTCTTTGTGGTGTGCCCCGCCGCCGTGGGCGCAAGCTGGTCCGAGCTTGCCGCCGCGGGCAACGCCGCGGGTATGACGACCTTCGCCGCAATCTTCCAGAGCGGCTGGTTTGTCGAGTCCATGTGGTCGCAGACGCTCGTGGTCCACATGTTGCGCTCCCCGCGCCTGCCGAGCCTGCGCGACCACGCCGCGTCCGCGCTGTGCGCTCTCACCGTGCTAGGCCTGGCGCTCGTCACCTGGCTGCCGGCAAGCCCCATCGCCGATGCGCTCGGCCTCATGCCGCTGCCCACGAGCTTTTTTGGGCTGCTCATTGGCATCGTTACCGCCTATATCGCGCTCACCCAGCTGGCGAAGCGCCGCTACATTGCCCGCCACGGCGAGCTGCTGTAGCAAGTAGACGGAAAACACCCTGCCAGCTGCCGTTGCCACTACCACAGCTGCCAACGCCGCTGCCGTTGCCTCTGCCGCCGCAGTCTATCCCCCCAGCAGTTGCGGTGAAATAGTTCCTGTTTAAAGCCCCGTGACTTTAATTTAGGGACTATTCCACCGCAACTTATTGGGAGATTAGCTAGTCCTTGGGTGTCCAGGACCAGAAGAAGTTGATGAGGGCCACGCGCGAGGCGGTACCGGCCTTTTTGTTGATCGAGGAAATGTGGCGATAGAGCGTGGAGCGCGAAAGAAAGAGCGTTGTGGCGATGTCCTGAACGCTCTGGTCCGAAACGACCAAGACCTCAAGAATATCGCGCTCGCGCTCTGTAAGCCCAAAGGTGGCGACGAAGGCATCAAGGCGTTCATCGGACGTGAGCTCCGCTGCCTCCACGGGCTCGGGGTCGGAGCATGTGGGCGCAAGATCCCCACCAAGATCGTCGGTGGCAAGCGGCAGGCCATCCTGCATCACGGCATCATCGGCTCGTTGCCCCAACTGCCCCAGCAGCGTAATCGCAATGCCCACAAACATCACGAGCGCCGCACCGACCGCAGCCAGCACGTTTTGACTCGAGATGATCGCCACCGCCGGCGCCGTCACGAGCATCGAGCACACGTTGTTGACGACGCGACCCATGCACGGCCAAAAATATGACCAGCGCGCATAGAGCGAGACGGCGGCATATTTTGTGGTAAAGAACACCACGAAAAAGCCCGAGCCCAGATAAAAGATGATCGTGGCAGCGAGCTCGTTGCCACCATTGCCGTCGACGATGAGCACAAAGAACGAAAGCGTGGACAGCATGGCGGCGCATGTCATGCCGATATTCATATACGAACGGTCGTGCAGGTCAAATAGGACGCCGGCAGCCAACGAGCTCACGACAAGCAGCAGGCGCGGCCAGTCACCCAAATCAACGGCTCCGGTAGCATGCAAGGTTGTGAGACCCGCGTTGAGAGCGGCGAATACGCCAAAGATACGCCGTCGCCACGGTCAAGCGAGCTACGGTGCGGCGGAATGCCGCCTTTGCCTCGGGATCGTCTTGCCACTTGGCGCCATATTCCAAAGCATCTACCGAAAGCCCGGCAACGCTGGGTTCAAAGTTGGGATTGGACTCGTCGCGCAGCTTAGCGCGTCGGACGCCGTGGAGCAACGCCACCTGCGCGATCGCACAGACAACCAGAACAGCCTGCTGAGGAATGCCGGCAGGCATCACCATGTGGTTGAGGACCTGCACCAGCACGCCCATGGCGTAAGAAAGTGCGGCGGCGCGCGCCAAGCAGGGCGTCCGCGCAAAGCGCCGTGCAAAGTTTGCGTAGGCAGTCGATCCGCAGTAGCCCAGCGCGCAGCACGCCACCAAACCGCCGGCAATTACCACCTCAACCTGAACCGCCATAATCAACAGCAGCAATGCCGCCACCAGCAAAACGCCCGTGACGTCACTCGTTGCGTCGATAGCATGGGGACGGCGATAGTACAGAATGGGACGCACAAAAAAGCCAATCACGCTCGCGCCGATGACAAGGCTCTCATAAATAACGACCTCGTTCGGAGACACGAACTCGGCCATGCGCACATCAAAAAGATACTCGCACGCCAAAAACGTGAAGAAGAACAGCGCCAGGCATATAATCTCCCGAATGCCCCGACACAAATATGCGGTTGTGTCTCCCATGTCCCCCATGGTTAACCCCCAGCCGCTCAATTGTCTGGAAATCTATTTTAATAAAGAACCAGTCTCAATATCGAAGCCAGGCTTGAAATGCTGCAAATTTGACCCCAGCCGTTCACGTCACACCGCGGTTTTGAGCCTCATGGACCAGAAGGGACACGCGCGGCCTCTAGCTCGGCAAGGAGTGTCTCCAACTGCCACTCATTTAAGTACGTCCCCAATGAGTGCCCAATGACTACCCGCAGCAAGGAGTGTCCCTATGTGTCGGATGAAAAATGGGCCATGTGTCCCAGTTGTGGAGACTCCTTGAGCCGTCTGGGTATCGCGAAGGATCGCGCACTCCCCCATCATCAAAAGTGACACACGCTACCAGTTGATGGGAGGCAACCATGGGCTTCTTTGACAAGATGTTCGAGAAGAAAGAGTGCGCGATTTGCGGTACCGAGCTGGGACTTTTGGGAAAGACCAAGATCAGCGAGGGCTACCTGTGCAAAGAGTGCGTCGGCAAGCTCTCCCCCTTCTTTGGCGGCTATCGCTCCAGCACCGCGGACGATATCCGTGAGCAGCTCGCCTACCGCGAGGCCAATGCCGAGCGTCTGGCGTCGTTCAACCCCACGCGCACGCTCTCTGCCGGGCGCACCAACATCATGCTCGATGAGGACGCGGGCCTGCTGATCATCACTTCACAGAGCCGCTGGCGCGACGCCAATCCCGACATCATTGAGTTCTCGCAGGTGCTCGGCTGCGATATGGATATCGACGAGCATCGCACCGAGATCTATCGCGAGACCAAGGACGGCGAGCGCGAGAGCTATAACCCGCCGCGCTACGACCTGGATTACGACTTTAATCTGACCATCCACGTCAACACGCCGTACTTTACCCAGATCGATCTGCGCGTAAACGACTCCACCATCGAGCAGCGCGGTTCCATCGAATACCGCGAGGCCAAGCGCCAGGCAACCGAGGTCCGCGACGCGCTGGTGCAGCTGCGTCAGGAAACGCGCGACAGCGTCGTGGCCGCCAAGGCCCCCAAGACCGCGGTAACCTGCCCCTTCTGCGGTGCAACCACCATTCCCGATGCCAGTGGGCGCTGCGAATACTGCGGCGGCGCCATCGGCGCATAGTCTCCGGCACGGAAAGGACCGATCATGGCCTTCGAGAGTGTCAACTATCAGTGCCCCGCGTGTGGCGGCCCCCTTCACTTTGCTAGCGCCGAGCAAAAGCTCGTCTGCGACTACTGCGATTCGCGTTTTGAAGTCGAAGAAGTCGAGGCCCTCTATCGCGAGCGCCAGGACAAGGCAGATGCCAAAGCCGATGCCGCAGCCGCGGTTCCCAAACCTACTGTCGACGATGCCGTGCAGGAGCTGGCTCAAAACGCCGGCTACATCTGCTCGTCGTGTGGCGCCGAACTGATCTCGGACGGCACCGTCGCCGTTACCACCTGCCCGTACTGCGGCAACTCCGCCGTAGCGCCCGGTCAGCTTTCGGGCGACTTCTCGCCCGACCTGGTGATTCCATTTAAGCTCGGGCGCGATGACGTCACGGCCGCACTCAAGGAACACTACAAGGGCAAGATCTTGCTGCCCAAAAGCTTTGTCACCGGCAACCACATCGACGAGGTCCAAGGTGTCTACGTGCCGTTTTGGCTCTACGGTGCCCGCGTTGACGGCGAAGTGTACTTTGACGCGACCAACGAGACCGTGACCGAGGAATCCGACCGCACCGTCACGACCACCGACCACTACGATGCCTATCGCAAGGGCAATATCTCGTTTAAGCGCGTGCCCGTCGACGGGTCGTCCAAGATGCCCGACGGCCACATGGACGCCATCGAGCCGTTTGACTACGACGCACTGCGTCCGTTCTCGATCGCATATATGCCCGGCTACATCGCCAACCGTTACGACGAGGACTGCGAGACCTGCAAGGCGCGCGCCGAGCGCCGTATGGAAGAAAGCACGATCTCGGCCCTGCGTGAGACCGTCGTCGACGAATACGACGATGCCACGGTCGAAAGCAAGCAGCTCGACTACACCTGGGAAGACAGCGACTACGCCCTGTTCCCCGTCTGGATGCTCTCCACCTCGTGGAACGGCAAGAGCTACCTGTTTGCCATGAACGGCCAGACCGGTCGCATGGTCGGCGAGCTCCCCTGCTCCAAGCCCAAGCTCGCCATCGCCTCGGTGCTGTTCTTTGTGATCGGATTTATCCTCTCCCAGATTCTCTTTATGGGGGAATACGCCTTCGATCCGGATTACCTCACCTTTGATATCGAGGGCATCCTCATCAACGTCATCGCGCCACTGATCATCGTAATCATCGGAGACGTGCTGCTGGTAGGCCAGCTCAAGACGGCCAACGAAGCAACCCATGCCGATGAGTATTGTGGCGAGCTCGACCTGACCGAGAAGCACGACACCTTCAGCCACACCGAGACCACCGTTGTCATGAAGGACAACAAGGACGATTAGCCATTCTGACCAATACCACCCGGCCTTTGACGAGAAAGGAAGATCACCATGGGACTCTTGAAAGCTGGATTGGGTGCTGCCGGCGGCGTCATGGCCGACCAGTGGAAGGAATTTATCTATTGCGAATCGATGCCCGCTGACGTCTTGGCCTGCAAGGGCAGCAAGCGCACCGGCGGCCGCAGCTCCAACACGCGCGGCGAGGACAACGTCATCTCCAACGGCTCGGTCATCGCCGTCAACGACGGCCAGGGCATGCTCGTGGTGCAAAACGGCAAGATCATCGAGGTCGCGCTGGAGCCTGGCGAGTTTGTCTTTGACACCGGCAGCGAGCCGAGCGTCTTTAGCGGCAACCTGGGCGACTCCATCAAGGAGACGTTCGCCAATATCGGCAGCCGCTTTACCTTTGGCGGCGACGCGGGCAAGGACCAGCGTGTCTACTTCATCAACACCAAGGAGATCATCGGCAACAAGTACGGCACCGCCTCGCCCGTGCCCTTCCGCGTGGTCGATAACAACATCGGTCTGGACGTCGACATCTCCGTGCGCTGCAACGGCGAGTATTCGTACCGCATCACCAACCCGCTGCTGTTCTACACCAACGTATGCGGCAACGTGACCGATAGCTACACGCGCGACAAGATCGACAGCCAGCTTAAGTCCGAGCTGCTCACCGCCCTGCAGCCCGCCTTTGCCAAGATCTCGGAGATGGGCATCCGCTACAGTGCCATCCCCGGCCACACCACCGAGCTCGCCCGCGCGCTCAACGAGGTCCTCTCCGCCGACTGGCGCGACCTGCGCGGCGTCGAGATCGTGAGCTTTGGCGTCAACTCCATCGCCGCCTCGCAAGAAGACGAGCAGATGATCAAGGACCTGCAGAAAGCCGCAGTCATGCGCGATCCCACTATGGCGGCAGCCAACATTGCCAGCGCCCAGAGCGATGCGATGCGCGCGGCAGCTGCCAACCCCAACGGCGCGATGGCAGGCTTTATGGGCATGGGCATGGCAGGTGGCATGGGCGGCATGAACGCCAGCCAGCTGTTCGCCGCCGGCCAGGCACAGCAGCAGGCCGCCCCGCAGCCGGCTCCGGCACCCGCCCCGGCTCCTGCCGCCGCACCTGCGGCCGGCGCATGGACTTGCAGCTGCGGCGCCACCAACACCGGCAAGTTCTGCTCCGAGTGCGGCAGTCCCGCACCCGCCCCGGCACCGGCCAAGTGGTTCTGCCCCAACTGCGGTAGCGAAAACGGCGGCAAGTTCTGCAGCAACTGCGGAACACCCAGGCCCTAGCCCCTTTATCTGGTAATTGGCGGGGGTTCCGCCACCCCCGCATTTGCTTCCATGGGTTTCGTTCGATAAAGGAGGACACCATGAAGACAACGTTCAAAAAGTCCGTACTCGCATTCCTGACATGCGTCCTGGCGCTCGCCTTTGCCCTGACGGGCTGCAGCGGCGGCGGCAAAGACCCCAAGGCCAACTTCATCGGCAGCTGGGAACTCTCGGGTGGAACCCTGGAGGGCGAAGAGCTGACCGATGAGTACATGAAGATGCTCGAGGATTGGGGTGTCCACTGTGTCCTGATTCTCGATGAGGACGGTACAGGCGCCCTCGACCTGTTCCTTGAAGTCGTCGACCTTAAATGGGAGGCAAAGGACGCCGCCACCGTAACCATCACCGCCGAAGACGAGTCGCATGACATGAAGCTCAAGGACGGCAAACTCATTCTCGAAGAAGATGACGGCAATCTTGTCTTTACCAAGTCCGACAAGGACCTGTCCGGTACGGTGAAGAAGGATCGCGAGGCGGCCGAGAAGGAAGAGGAGATCGATGAGGCCGTCGAAGACGACGATGTCCAGAGTGTCGAAATCTCCCCCGCCGTCACCGTCGCCGATGACGATCTGTGCACCATCACCATCACCGAGAAGTTCAAGGACGACTGGGGCGACATCGGCTTTGTCGTTAACATCACCAACAAGAGCGACAAGGACCTGACCTTCTACGCTCCCTCCGGCAAGACCAATGTCAACGGCACCATGAAGGACCCCTGGTTCTCGGCTCACCTGATGCCCGGCACCAACGCCACCGAGGAATTCACGTTCTCGAACGGCGAGCTTGACAGCCTTGACGACCTGGTCAACACGACCATCGGCATCGACGCCTATCTGACCGATTCCTACGAGGACGTCGCCTCTTACACCGCAACCATCGCGTAACGGCACGTAACATCAGCCGCGGATTGGCGGACGCATCCGCGCACACCAGACGGGGCCGCAGGAGTTAATCCTGCGGCCCCGCCGTTTTTATGCCGATGCGCGACGAGCTTTAGCGCTCCATATTGGGGACGATGCTGCCCTCGGTCACCGCATGCACGGCAAGACGCATGATGTTGTCGTAGCCGGTCTTGCTCAGGATCTCCGAGATGCGACGCTTGATGGTGCCCTCGCTCATAAACAGCTCGGCCGCGATCTCGCGACGGCTTTTGCCCTCGCAGGCAAGGCGCAAAATCGATAGCTCGACATCGTCGAGAGCTGCCGTGCCCGAAAAAATGCTCTCGGGCGGCTTGGGAAACGTGCAATAGCCCGCCAGCGTGGAGCGCATCACGGCGAACAGCTCGTCGATACCGACGTTCTTGTACACAAAGCTATCGACGCCCGCCTCGCGCGCCTGATCGACAAAGGTGATCTCGGGCATGCCGGTCATGATAATGATGCGACACTCGGGCAGCTGCTCCTTGATACGCGCCGCCGCCACGATGCCGTTGGAATCATGCTCGGTGCATACGTCCATCAGTATCATGTCCGGGCGCTCCTTGAGCGCGACACCCAAGGCCTCGGAGGCATCGGCGATCGCGGCGACGACGGTCATATCGGGCTGGTCACCGACGGAGCGCGCGAGGCTCTCGCGCAGGATGGCCTGGTCTTCGACTATAAGGACGCGGATCATGAACTTCTCCTTTGGACCGTGGCGTTGGAGGCGAGCGGGATGGACACCGTAAGCGTGAAGGGCGGGGCGGCGTGGACTTCCAGGCTGCCGCCCAGATTCTGTGCGACATGCCTCATACCAGGGATACCCGTTCCCTCCCGATACGATACGGGTGCAGGCGCGCCGTCGTTAGAAACGGTCATCCGCGCAACAGCACCGTCTTCCGACGTCTCCTGCCACAGACGCACGTGGACCCGATGCGCCTGTGCATGCTTGGTGGCATTGGTCGAGGCTTCGCGGATAATCTGCAGAAAGGCTGCGGCGACACGTGCGTCGCTTGGCAGCTCGCCCTCCACATCGATCTGCACGCTCACCAGGCCAAAGGCATGGACGATATCGCCCAGTTGCTCTGCCGGTTCGGTGTCGCCCCCGCTGCGCAGATCGGCAGCGATTGAGCGCAGCAGCGGGTCGATCTGCTCGAGTGACTCGTCATCCAGGCGCCCTTCCTCCAGATAACGATGGAGGATGGACAGGCGCTGCCCGATCACGTCGTGCACGCGAGCGCGCATACGCAGATAGGCCGCATTGTCAGCAACTTTTTTGACTTCTTCGATCTGGGCTTGGAGCTCTTGGCCCGCAAGCTCAAGCAGGTGGTTGGCTTGCGCCAGGCGATCATGAGCATGCGCATACTCTGTTACATCCAGGCCGATAATGCGCTCAAAGAGGCGGCCCGAAACCATAACGTCATCGTGCACAAACAAGCGAATCTCGGCGGGAGAAACCTCGACCACCGCCCGCGCCTCACCAAAGCGGTCCAGATTAATCCGCACGCGGTTCTGGCTGCTTTCGGGCATTTGCATACTGAGTTTGCGCAGGTCGTTCCATGTACCGCTCATATCGCCTAGATCGGTGGGCATATGAAGCTCCACCAGGTTTTTTCGCATGCAGCGGTTCATGAGCAGCGGACGGCCCCTCGGGTCCAGATACAGGATGCCCACGGGAATCACGTTGATGGTTTCGATCGTCGAGAACGCGGTGATATCCTCCTGGCGGTTGCGGACATCCATCAAGAGCGCCGCAATGGAGCGGAACGGGAAAAACGCTCCCTCTGCGATAAGGACCGTGGTCCACGCCGAGCCCATGGCAAGCACCACCGGCGGCGTCACGGCGGCAACGAGCAACAGTTCGGCCAGCATGACGGGGCGACGATAGCGCACCATAAGCACCACGCCGTAGGCAAAGATCACGGCATTGAGCCACAACGCTCCGCCCATTGCCCTGGCGCAAACGTCAAGCGGCGCCACCAGATATGAGCCAGACGACGCGAACAAGATGAGCGCCGAAATAACTAGGTGAAGCACAAGGCTCGCCTCGTAGGCACAAATCACCTTACGGTTATAGGACGAGCGGCGCGATGCGATGAGCGGGACGTGGATCGTCTGCAGACACGCAGCCAGGGCAAAGACAACATCGAGCGCAACGATTTGGGGAAGGATGAGCGAAATCTGCATCGTCACTCACCCGCCCTCGGCATCAAGACGATCATGCGCAGCTGGCCGGGCCCGCCCTCAAGGCGATATGCCACGTTGCGCCCTTGCAAAGCGCTTTCGAGCTCTTGCGCAGCGGGCGTCTGCGAAAGATCTGCATCATCGTTGGAAAAAAGCGTGGCGCGTAGCTCGACACTGCATCGGTCATGGTCGCCCAAGTGATACATAAGCGCCGGATGGTCGGTGGTGTAGGCAAAAAACGCAAAGTCATACACGCAGTCGTACAGGGCGCTTACCGTACTGGCGTGCAACGGGCGCCGTATGGCGATAATCGAGGCGCAATCGATATCGATGGTGCGCAGGTCGCTTGCGAGCTCGTTGGCAATGAGTTGAATGCGGTCGCGATCAAAACCGCTCTCCCCGTGCTGTGCCAACGTGAGCGACCCCTTGCGCTTGCAATAGGCGACGAGCATCTTGGCGCGCTGCAGCATGCGATAACGCTCGTGCGAAAACGCCTCGTCGGTCAACGGCGGCAGCGAGCTCAGCAGGTCGTACATCCCTTCGAGCGCGCGGGCAAGCGCTTGGTCCACGTCTTGGACCAGCAAGGTCTCGGCCTCTTGATCTGCCAAATGCGTCTTAAGGTCGTAGTCGGCGGCGAGCAGTTCGTTTTGACGCTGCAGCTCCATGCGACGATGTGCCAGTTCACGGTTAAGCTCGTTGAGCTCCGACACGTCTTGGGCAAGCAGCGCCGATCCACCCAGCAGCGGAAAGGCGCGATACATTACATCGGGATCGGACGCCACGGCAAAGGCATGAGCGCGCCCGTGCTCCTGGGTCCGCAACTCCTCGCGCACGCCTACCGGCATTGGCTTTGACACTGGCGTGGCATAGGCCTCCTGCAAGTCGCGCGTTAGAACTTTGAGGTCGAACGGCAAGGTGTCGAAGATGCCAGCTATGTCGTGATACGACGGAATGACACCGCAATCGAGACAGATTTCCATCGCCACCACGCACAGGACGCAATAGACGAGCGAAAAGTTGAGCCTCCATGCCCAGGGCACGCGCAACGCATATGAGATGGCAAAGAATGCGCCACCCAGCAGTACGAGCGCCGCCGTGCCCGAGAAACGCTGGATGCGAAAGGACGAGGACCGACCAATCAGGATAAAAAAGGCCACGAAGTCAAAGGCCGTCCACACGAGGACGGCGAAATAACCCCAGCCGTACGTGTAATCGTTGCTCCAGGTGTCGCTTGTACGGTCAAAGCGGAAGACCTGCTGGTGAAAATCGTTGGTGAGCACAAATCCGATAAGCAGGATGGCCACAATCCACAGTGCAGCGTAGTAGCGGCGACCCAAGCGGTGTTGCTCCAGGCCCGCGAGGCGCAGACCACACAACTGGTAGAGCAGTGGAATGAGCGTCATGGGCACGTAGTACAGGTACCACAGCACGGTGGCATAGAACGGCGTGAACGACTTGTACTTGAGAATGACTTCGATCATCCACAGGGCGCAGATGGTGGCGATGGCAACAAGACGGCGGCGCAACACATAGTCCAAACAGCGCAGATAGACCGATACGCCCCAGATCGAAAATGCAATTGCGGCAACAAGCAACGGCAGAGAGCTCGAATGGACGAGCGCATCCACGACCTCTTCGGACACCTCGCTATAGGCGGGCACGGCGTTAGAAAGTTTGGGGTCGAAGGCGAACAGCGCCGGCAAGACTGCCAAAAGCATGAGGAACATCGCGGTGATGACACCGGCGATAGCAAAGACGCGGTGGCGGTACACCTGATGTGTTATGCCAACAAAGAATCGCGGCATGGCGAAGAGCCTGCCGCCCCTGGGATCCGCCACGGGTGCGGATCGGGCGGCCGCGTTGCCGATATGTCGCTCGCGGGTACCCATAGTGCTTTTAGTGTACCGACAGGCAGGCTCAAAAAGCGGGCCACATGTCCCAAAATCCGCAGACGGCAAGGCGCCCGGCAGCCTCCCCCGTCTGGCACTTCCCGATATCTGCCCGCCCCAAACCACCGCAAAGGAGACAGGCACCTTTGTGGTGGTTTGGGGCGATGCGCTAGTCCACGGTGATGTCGAGATTTTTGCCGATGAGGCCTACGTAGCCGCCTTCGGCTGCCTTGGGGCTGTCGGCGTGGCAGAGGACCCACTTGTCAGCCTTCCAGTAGCAGTAGCTGTCGCCAGCCGCGGGCATATCGGCCGCAGTCTCGGGGCGCGGGCCGTTGGTGCCCGCCGGCAGCGCCACCATCACCTGGAAGCCGCCGTCGTCGACCATGCACGGCGTGTAGTGGAGTGTGGTGTTGAAAACCTCGACAACCTTGCCCGCCGGCACGCGGAACGCCTTGACGCACGCGGTGTCGAGCTTGCCGTCCTCGATCTCCCAGCGATGCGCCACAAGCAGGATAAAGTCGCGTGCACCCAGGTTGAATTCGCTGGCGCGGTGATACTCCAGACAGTTGAGACGCGTGTTGTGGCCGTTGCACCAGCCGAGCTGGAAGGGACGGCCGCCAAACATGAGAAAGCCCAGTTTATCGGCATCCTTGACGTCCTCGAGCTCCGGCGCACTTGCTACGTACTTGCTGCCCTCGGGAATGGGCGTGGCAGAGAGCGCCTCGAGCACGGGCGACGTGAGCTCGGACGGAACGTTATCCCAAACGTTGCCATAGGACTTGAACTCGGGATCAGAGACAGAGTAGATATGCATGTTTGCTCCTGTTCGTTTGTGTGCAGTATGAACATTCTAGAACAATCTTGTTCTGTTTTGAGCACTCGGTATAAAAAAGCGCTCCGAAACGGGTGGGAGCGCTTCTAGTACAAACGCTATTCCTGCGAGGGGCCTTACGCCTGCTGATAGTGCAGGTGCTTCTCGTCGATATCGGCCAGGTCGCGGTCGAGGTAACGGCGCGCGAGCCAGTTAGCCATGGGAAGGTTCTGGTCCAGGTAGTTGCCGCACTCCTCGGGAGCGGCACCGGGGACATCGCCCTCAAAGTCGGCGACAAACTCGAACAGCTCACGCACGAGCGGCAGGATCTCCTCGCTCGTCACCTCGCCAAACACAACGAGGTAAAAGCCCGTGCGGCAGCCCATGGGGCCAAAGTAGACAATGCGGCCCGACCACTCGGCATGATTGCGCAAGAACGTTGCACCCAGGTGCTCGATGGTGTGGCACTCGGCGGTGTTCATGACCGGCTCCTTGTTGGGCGTGGTCAGGCGCAGGTCAAACGTGGTGACGGCGGCGCCGGTCGCCGGATCGCGGTCGATGCGGCTCACATACACGCCGGGCTCAAGCAGCAGATGATCAACGGAAAAGCTGGCGATGCGCTCCATGGCAGATCCTCTCGATAGTCAAATTGGGACGGGGCTCTTTTAGCTGGTTCGAATGGTCGTACCAATCATACCAGTCAAAAAAGCCCCGTCCAAAAAGACAACTTAGCCAAGGACACGGGCCATACGCGTCTTGAACTCGGACAGGAAGCGCGGAGCATCCACGGTCAGTGCCACAAGCGCGCTCTTGTCCGGATCGGACAGGCGGCGCTCATCGCAGATGGTGCGACCGCGGTACTCGCCCAGCAGATCAACACGCAGGTTGCAGCCGAGCGCACCTACGAGCGTGGGGTCGATCGCCACGGCAACGGCCAGCGGATCGTGCAGCGCACAACCACCCAGGTAGGGGGCGTTCATCTCGTACGAACCAATGTAGTGCTCGACCATGCTCGCAAACGCACAGCCCGCCATGGTGCCCGAGCCCGTCCAGCCGGCAATGTCGCGACGCGTGAGCACCACGCGATGCGTCACGTCCAAGCCCACCATGGTGAGCTTGCGGCCTGAACGCAGCACGGCATCGGCCGCCTCGGGATCGCTTGCCATGTTGGCCTCGGCACCCGCACTCACGTTACCGGGCACGGTCAGGGCGCCGCCCATCACCACCACGCGACCGATAGACATCATCGCCGCCGCATCGCGCTCCAAGGCAAGTGCCAGGTTGGAGAGCGGGCCGGTCGCTACGTAGATCAAATCGGGGCCATAAGTGCGCGCGGCATCGATCAGATAATCGACCGCCGCGTTGCCGTCGGCCGACGTCGCCCCCACCGGCTCGTACGGCGACGCGGGCACGCTCGCCCCGCCAATGCCGTTCTTGCCGTGGATGAGCGTGGTGGACGCCGGCGGTGTATAGGGCTCGGTCGCCTTAATGGGACGATCGGCGCCCAGGTACACCGGAACCTCGGGGCGACCCAGCAGATCGAGCACCGCCAGGCAGTTGTGCGCCGATTGCTCGACGCGCACGTTGCCAAAGCACGTGGTGATGCCCACCAGCTCCACCTCGGGGCTCGCGATGGCATAGGCAAGCGCCATCGCATCGTCCACACCCATATCCAGATCAAGGATCAGCTTCTTGGTTGCCATTGTTCTACTCCGCTTCTCCGTCTTGTACTAAATCGTCTAAATCAAACACGCGCTCAACTTCGACTCGCGTGGGAATCGACTGCTGAGCGCCCAGGCGCGACACCGTCACTGCCGAGGCGCGAGCACCCGCGGCCATGCACTCAAAGAGCGGCAAGCCCTCTAGGCGAGCCGCCGCCAACGCGCCGATAAACGTATCGCCGGCGGCCGTGGTATCGACTACCGTACTCGAAAGTGCCGGCATGCGCAGCAGCTCACCGCCATCGCCGAGCGTAACCGAGCCGGCACCGCCCAACGTGATGACCGCAGCCCCGGCACCCTTGTCGAGCAGCGCATTGAGCGCCGCGACGCAGCTTGCATCATCCGTGGGCAGAATGCCCGTCAGAACCTGGCACTCGGTCTCGTTGGGGCAGACCAGGTCGACCGCAGGCCAGACCTCCGCAGGCAGCTCGCAGGCAGGCGCTGGATTAAAGACCGTATAGAACCCCAGCTCGTGAGCACAAACAAGCGCCTCGGCCGTCGCCGCAAGGTCACATTCGCCCTGGGCGATAAAGACGCTTCCGGCAGCCGGGGCAATCTCGCTGGCGTCGCCGTCGAGCTCATGGGCCACCAGACGCCTCAGCGCGCGGGCAACGTCCGCGCCCGCAAGCGCATGGTTGGCGCCCGGTGACAGTACGATGCGGTTGTCGCCCTCGCAGCGAATGATGGTCGCCGTTCCCGTCTCCACGTCATCGCGATGCACTACAAAGTCACAGTCCACGCCGGTGTCTTGGAGCCCCACCACGAGCGATGCGCCGAACGCGTCGCGACCGACCGCGCCGATCATGTGCGTGCACGCGCCCATACGCGCGGCAGCTACGGCCTGATTGGCGCCCTTGCCGCCGGCGTTGGTGATAAACCCGCTGCCGCCGACGGTCTCGCCCGCACGCGGTATGCGCTCGCACGCCACCGAAAGGTCCATGTTCATGCTGCCGAACACCGCAACGATGCCGCGATCTGCCATGGAAACCTCCTCATCTGCGGGCCTTATGCCCACCGTCGGCCGTCGATCGTGCACTCTCGCACCCCCTATAACTTTAGTTCACTTTGATGTGGACGCGCGCTTGAGGTTGCGCCAGCAGCAAGCATTCACAGGAGCAGGCAGCTACAATGAATACGTGCTGATTATTCTCGTCATTGGATGATGTTTTATGGAACAATTCTCGCAATCGGGCTCGCGCGGTCGACGCCGCACGGGCAACGAGCCGGCGCCGCACGAACGCGTGAAGAGCGAACGCCGTGCCAACGAGCCGCGACGCACCACGAGCCCCCATCGCGCTTCTGCCAACAACGCGGGCCGCGCCAACACTCCCGCCGCGGAGCAGACGCCTGCTCGCCCCAAGTCCCGCTACATCCCTGCACTCGACGGCCTGCGTACGCTCGCCGTCGTCGCGGTGGTGCTCTATCACCTTAACCTCACGTGGGCTCAGGGCGGCCTGCTCGGCGTCACGATCTTCTTTGTGCTTTCGGGCTATCTGATCACGCGCTTGCTGCTCAACGAAGTCGCTAAGACCGGCCGCATCGACCTTAAGAGCTTCTGGATTCGCCGCATCCGTCGCCTGGTCCCCGCCGTGGTAACGGTAGTGTTCGTGACCTGCGCGCTGTGTACCATCTTTAACCACGTGATGCTCACCAAGATGCGCCCTGACATCCTGCCGTCGCTGCTGTTCTTCAACAACTGGTGGCAGATTGCCCAAAACGTCTCGTACTTCAATGCTCTGGGCGACCCCTCGCCGCTCACGCACTTTTGGTCGCTTGCCATCGAGGAACAGTTCTACCTGATTTGGCCGCCACTGCTGTTTGCCATGGTATCCATGCATGTGAGCAAGCCCAACACGCGCCGCGTGGTTCTGGGCCTTGCCGCGGTATCTGCCCTCGCCATGATGGTGCTTTACAACCCTGCCGCCGACCCCAGCCGCGTGTACTACGGCACCGACACCCGCGTGTTCTCGCTGCTACTGGGTGCCTGGTTGGCCTTTATCCCCGATCGCGACCTGGCGCCGGTGCGTCTCGCTCGTCGTTTGGGGCTCAATCGCCTAGCTGGCGCCGCCAAGCACGGCAAGAACGCCGAGGGCAAGCCTGGCGAGAAGGCCGACGAAGCAGCCGAGACCGCCCCGGCACAGCCGAGCGCCCTCGTGCGTTTTTGGTCCTCGCCCGCATCCATCGATGTGTTGGGCGTCGTGGGTCTGGTTGGCCTTGCCGCCATGGTCGCGCTCACCAACGGCTACACCGCCTTCCAGTATCGCGGAGGCACGCTGCTGTGCTCGATCCTCACACTCATGGTCATCGCGGCCTGCGTGCAGCCCCAGGGAATGGTTGCCCGCGCGCTATCCGCCGAGCCACTCGTGTGGGTTGGCAAGCGCTCCTACAGCATCTACCTGTGGCACTATCCGCTGCTGCTCCTCATGAACCCGGTCGCCAACATCAACGATACGCCGTGGTGGCAGTACATTTTGCAGGTGTTGTTGGTGGTCGCCGTGGCAGAGTGCTGCTATCGCTTTATCGAGACTCCGTTTAGGAAGGGCGCCTTTGGGCGCACCGTCGCCGAATTCCGCGATGGCACCACCACGCCCGCCAACTGGGCACGCACGCACATCCCTGTCTGCGCAGCCTACGCTGTCGTGTTGGTCGTTGCACTGGGCGGCCTGATCTTTGTGCCCGAGACGTCTGCGCTGAGCGGCGAGGGCGCCGAAGTTCTGAACAAGGAAGCCAAGAACACCGCGCCCACCGACCAGCAGGCGGCCGACGACACCGACAAGGACAACGACGGCTTCCCCGATGGCTCCTACGATCTGCTTATGATCGGCGACTCCGTGTCGCTGCGTGCCGTAGACACCTTTGACGGCGTGTTCCCGCACAGCCATATCGATGCCGAAAAGGGCCGCCAGTTTGATGCGGGCCGCGCGACATTTGAGGGCTATATCCAGCAGAACCTTGCCGGCAAGATCGTGGTCTTTGCCCTGGGCACCAACGGCTTGGTAACCGACGACCAGATCGACGCCATCATGGCCGATGCGGGAGATAAGCGTATTGTGGTGTTTGTGAACACGCGCAGCCCGCAGCCGTGGGTTGGCTCTACCAACCAGGCCATCGCCAACGCCGCCACGCGCTACAAGAACGTGCGCGTTATCGACTGGTACGGATACAGCGCCAACCGCAACGACCTGTTCGATGGCGATGGCACGCACCTATCGACCACTGGCGTGACTGAGTACCTCAACTTGATCCACGACGCAGTCAAGAAGGACCTGCCCGTGCATCCCGAGGATCACGTCAACGATCCGCAGCCGGCAGCCGTCAAGTCTGCCACCGACGCACTCATCAATGCGCTTGCCTTCAAGCCGCACAAGTTGGGCACCGACAAGTAACCTGCAGCGCAAACTTCCCACATCCGGAGGGGGCGTCTGCCACGGCAGACGCCCCCTCCGGCAGTTAGGGACGTTCCTTATGTACCGGTACCTAGGGACACTCCTGGCGCAGCCAATGAAGACCTCTACGGATGAATTCCAGGCCGCTCCGTCGCTCCAGACATCGTTTCCGCGCCTCGCGCCTGCCCCAAACAATCAAAACAAGCCCTTTTCGCCGCACCCTCAAAGGTCTGTGGGCAAAAAAGGGCAAATATGAGTACTGTTACCATTTTAGTAGCAGGCAAAACCACCCAAAATGACGTCCGAGCGAACCCTACAACCCCCTAAAGCAGCCAACCTGACTGGTTTAAGGCGTATTGGAGCCAATTTTAATGAACATACTATAGGTTATGTTTATTATCTTCTTGAATGTAAATGCTATTCACTTAGCAACAGTACTCATATTTGGCATTTTTTGCCCACTGCCATATAACTAACACCCTATAGCAGACAAAAACAGCCCGCAGCCCATCGCTGCGGCCTGTTTGGAGTCCAAAAGAGGCGCTAAGCGCTGTAACCCATCGCCTGCAGAACAAACATGACGACCGTGAGCACCGTAATCACACCGATAGTCGCCCAAGTGAGCACATTCCACACGCGGCCGTTGCGGTTAGTGCCCATAATGTGACGGTCAGCGGCAATAACCACCTGGAACACCAGAACCACGGGCAGTAGCACGCCATTGATGACCTGCGAGGTCATCATAATCTGGAACAGATCGACGCCGGGCATAAGCACCAGCACGGCAGAGATACCGATGATGGCCGTAATGATGCCGCGATAGACCGGGGCCTCGTCCCAGCTGCGGTCGGCACCGCGCTCCCAGCCAAATGCCTCGCAGATAGCGCTCGACGTAACGCCCGGCAGCACGCAGGCAGCCAAGAAGCTCGCCGCGACCAGGCCCGAGGCAAACAGTACCGTGGACCACTGGCCCGCGATGGGCTCCAGCGCGCGGGCGGCATCGGCGGCATCGCTAATCTGAATACCCGCCGGGAACAGCACCGTACCGGTCGTGATGATAATGAAGCCCGCAATGATATCAGCAGCGATCGAACCGCTCACGGTATCAATACGCTGCAGCACGATGTCGTCCTCGCCCGCATTCTTATCGACCACGTTGTTCTGAGCCAAGAAGATCATCCATGGTGCGATGGTGGTACCGATTGTTGCGACCACGAGCGACACGTAGCTGGGATCGTTCTGAATATTGGGGACGACCAAGTCGACCGCGACCTCGCCCCAGTTGGGGCCAGCCATAAACGCGGCGACAATGTAGGTCACGAACACGCAGCTTACCAGCAGCAAAATCTTCTCGATGCGCTGGAAACTACCCGACATGGTAAGCATCCACACCAGCAGCGCCACCAACGGCACCGAGATGCTCGCCGGCACGCCAAAGAGAGCAAGGCCGCTGGCGATACCCGCAAACTCCGAAATGGTCACAGCCGTGTTGGCGATCAACAGCGCCGCCATAGCAAGTACACTCTTGCGCACGCCAAAGCGCTCGCGGATGAGCGATGCCAGGCCCTTGCCCGTGACGCAGCCGCAGCGCGCCGCGGTCTCCTGCGTCACGATGAGCAGCACAGTCATGACGGGAAGCATCCAGAGCATCTTGTAGCCATAGCTGGCGCCCGCACTGGAATACGTTGCAATGCCGCCGGCGTCATTGCCCGAAAGCGCCGCCAGCAGACCGGGGCCCATAGCGCCAAAGATGGCCGCGATGGTCAACTTTTGCTTGGTGCCCGACTTTTGCTTGGTATTTTGCACGCGACCACCTAGCCAATGACCGACATGGTGAGCAGCACCGCAGCGGCGCAGTACGCTACGCACGAGATCATGACGGCAATAACGTTCATGGCGGTGCCCGACGTGTTGAGGTCATGCTCGTCACGCCAGAACAGCACCATCAGGTAAATCACGGCGCTCATGTTGCCAACCAGGCAAATGATGGCAGCGATATTAAAGGACCCGGTAAAGAGTTGCTCCTCAAACATGGGCGCATCGGGGAACGCGGCGGTGCGCACCAGCTGGGCGCACAGGTAGGTCACGAGTGACAGAATCAGGCCCATGCCCGTGCTCTGGAAGAAGAACCCCAGATACGGCTTGGGCTCGTCGTCGTGACCGTCATACTCCAAGAAGTAGTTCTTGACGAACGACACCATGCGCGAGGCAGCAAGCAGCACGAGCGGCATGGCGCACATGGGGAACACCACCAGATGCGCGGAGCCGAGCGCCGTCCCCAGCACCGTTGCCATGATGCACGAGGCAATGCCCCACACGACAACCCAGTACTGGCGATGCACAAACCAGCTGAGCACGTTCGTCGAGTCGTCCGACGCGCTATCGCCCGAGCCGACACCGGCGATCTGCAGGTCCTCCTGATGCTCCTCGGCGATAACGTCCATGGCGTCGTCGAAGGTCACGATACCCAGGATATGACGGTTCTCGTCGCAGACAGGGATGGCAACCAGGTCGTACTTGGTCATCTCGTCCGTTACGTCTTCCTGGTCCTCGTCGGGCGACACGTAGACCAGATCACGATAGGCGAGCTGGCCCAGCGTGGCGTCGCGGTCGGCCACGATCAGCGTGCGCAGCGAAAGCACGCCCGTCAGCATGCCACTCGGATCCTCGGTATAGACGTAATAGACGCTCTCAAAGTCCTCGTCGAGTTTGCGAATCGCCTCGATGGCATCGCCGACCGTCGCCGTGGCGGGCAGCGAGACAAACTCCGAGGTCATGATGCGGCCGGCGGTGTTGTCCTCGTAGCCCAGCAGATTACGAATCGCCTTCTCCTCCTTGACGCCCATCAGGCGCAGGAGCTTCTCGGCCTTCTCGTAATCGAGCTCGTCGATCAGGTCGGCGGCGTCGTCCGGGTCCATCATGGCCAGCATCGACGATGCGTCCGTGTCGGACAGGCCCTCGAGCATCTCGGTCATAAGCTCGTCGTCATCGAACTCCGAGATGGCCTCGGCGGCCTGGGCAGTATCGAGCTGTGCAAACACCTGCGCACGCAGGCGCGGGTCGAGCTGCTCGATAATGTCGGCGATGTCGGCAGGGTGCAGCTCGCCGAGCGTCTTATGCGACACCGAGAGTTGAATGTTCTTGGTCGAGCGATCGAGCAGGTCCATGTAGGACCAAGCGATGATGTCCTCACTGAGCGGCTTGCCCAGGTGCTTCATAAAGCCTTCGACGATATGCTCGAGTGCGGGGCTGATCGCGCGTAGCAGACCGCGGGCGCCCACTTCGGCGCCCAGCAGGCGCAGCTGATTTTCGCCCGACATGGAAAACTTGATGTCGTTTACGCGCACGACTTTCATGCCCTGCGTGTCGACAATCTGCTTGTTGAGCACGTCGCGGGCAAGCAAGAGTTCGGTCGGCTGCAGGTACGAAAAACGGATTTCGGTGGCCGACGTCTTAAGGTGTACACCCGTCTCGTCGATACGGTCGACCCATTTGCGCCAGCTGATCATAAACGGCGTCTTGCCGGGACCGCGGAACGCGAGCGACGTCACGTGCGGAAAAACTTCGCCGGTAGCAATGCCAAAATCATTCACAACGCCGAGCTTTTCGCCGTCGACGTCCAAGACCGGCAATTTGAGCATCTCACTCAGATAATTCAATGGTGCTCCCCATCATTATTCCTACGGACCGCGCGACCATGCCGGCACGCAATCCGTGGACTTTTAGATATGTATACGCATGCGCGGGCGGCACGCCGCTCGACGCTCACACCCCGTGCACGCGCAGAAAGCACCTGCATGGGGTCATCGACTGTATGGTCGAGGTTTGGATTTCACCTGTAACCTTTCTCTTGACCCTCATTAACCGCAGTAACTATAGCATCAGCATCGCGCTGCGGCACCGAATTTATGCGCTGCACATTGCAGGCATACCAAACGCTGACGCATCCGTGACATAGTCATTGGGGACGTTCTTAAATGACTACCCAATGACTACTCTGTGGTATCTTCGTCCTCGGCAAGCTGGGGGAACACGGCGTCCTTGGGCATGGTGACCTTCGTCAGCGAGGTGAGCTTTTTGCTCAGCGACGTGTCCGTCTTGACCAGGTCGCTGAGCGTCACGATCTTGTAGCCGTCGGCAATGAGGCCGTCGATAATCTGCGGCAGCGCCTCGAGCATCTGCTCGGCGCATTCGTCTCTATCGGTGAGCAGCACGATATTGCCCGGCGTCACCGAATCGAGCACCGTCGAGACCTGCTCGTCGGCACCGTTGAGCAGCCAGTCGCCCGAGTCAATATTCCACGAGACCACGGCGGAGACCAGGTCCATCGCATCAATCCAGTTTTGCTCGTCAAAGGCAGCGTAGGGAGCACGCAGCAGCATCGTCTTCACGCCGGTCGCCGACTTAATCGCATCGGTGCCTTTCGTGATCTGTTCGCGCACCGCCTCACGGTCCTGACCCTTGAGCGAATCGTCGCTGTAGCTGTTGGATCCGATCTCGCACCCGGCGTCGACAATCGCCTTGGCCGTGGCAGGCGAGGCCTCGGCCGCATCGCCCGAAAGGAAGAACGTCGCGGTGACGCCCTTTTCCTTGAGCACCTGCAAGATCTGTTTGGTGGCGCCGCTCGGACCCTCGTCAAACGTCAGCGCCACGTACTTTTTGTTGCCCTTGGGCGCCACGCTGGCGCACGCAACAACGCAATCGGTGGCGGGCACAACCTCGCCGCGGTCTTGCGTCTTGCCTGACCGCTCACCAACCCACACCTCGGATCGGCCCTGGACACCCCATGTCTGCACATACTCGATAGCGCCCGTGCCCTCGACCTTGAGCTTGGGCTCGATAACCGTAGCCTGAACCTCGTGCTTCTCGTAAGTGTTACGGCCATCCTTGACCGTCACCTTCTCGCCGCCCTCGAGTTCGCGGCTATCCCATTTGCCCTGCTTCACGCGCTTGCCGTCGACCTTCACCGACAGCTTTTCGCCGCCATGGCGCTTGAGCACGCTGTCGTCGACGGCCAGCAGGTCGCCGGCATCGTACGTTTCGGTCAGGCTTTGATCGTCGATAAGATTCTGCAACGTAGAGCCCACGCGCACCGCGGTCTTTTGCCCGTTGAGTTCCACGTCCACGCTGCGGTTGACGTAGCCCACGACGGCAGCGATAAACAGCACGAGCGCGCAACCCACGGCGATCAGCGCATAGGGCAGGCGAGACGAACGACGGAGTGTGCGGCTGTTGCCGATGCGCGCGCTGCGATCGCTAAAGCCGCGGCTATGGTTGAGATACATCGCGCCGGGCTTACGGTGACGGCGGCGCTGACCGCTGGGCAGCTGCCCCAGGTCGCGGCGCGCTGTCGGATGCGCACCCGAACGCCCGTTTAAGTTGGATCCGTTTTGGTGCATGTGCCCTCCCCCATAAACACAGCAAGCCGGAGCAACAGGTCTCCGGCTTGCCTCCCATCATTTGGTACGTCGCTATTTTGTAGCTTTTGACGAGCCTCCGCTCGCCTTTTGGTATTCGTCCTTAAAGGCCTTGAACATGCCGCGCGTCTTGCCGAGCTGCTTGCCCAGTGCGCGACTGCCCTTGTCCACGGCAACCGATCCCTTGTCGTCGAGTACCTTGGCACCCTTTTTGACCTTGTCGCCCACCACGACGCTGGCCTCGGCGGCCTTGGCGGCCGCACCGCCCGAATACCCGAGCGACTTGACCTCGTCCGAGACGACCATCGCACCGTTCTCGTAGCCGCGCAGCATCGTCGGCGGCACCTGCGTGTCACCAACCAAAACACTCGAAGCAGCACCGGCGGTCACATAGAATGCCTGCACGATGCCCGAGCGTGGCTTGAACTCAACGTCCGAGCAATAGCCCACGACGTCGCCCGATTCCGTGCGCACGTCCATACCGACCCAGATGATGCAATCGTCCAAGTTGATGTCGAGGCGCTTGGCGGCGGCGGTATCGTACGTGTCCTTGACGTCATCGACCGCGATGGCGCCCTCGTAGACACCAATGGCGTCGAGCGCTACGAATCGGTCGGGACGCTCGATCATGCCCGCGATATCGGACTGGCGGACCATAAAGCCGACCACGCGCGTACCGCCCGGGGTAAAGACCGGAAAGTGAATCTTTCCGAGCTTTTTAGGGCTGCGCGGCGTGCCGTCCTTTTTGGTGCGCTTGTCCTCGGTAGGCTTGCGATAGATCTTGGCGCCGACAAAATCCCCGGCGCGCATTATGCCTCGGTCGAGGGCTCCGCAGCCTCGGTATCAGCCTCGACGGCGTTCTCGACCACGACGTCGGCGGCAGGCGTCACGTTGCCGCCCGAAATGGCATCGTTGAGCTGCTCGCGCAGCTGGTCCATGCGCTCGCGGGCAAGGTCGACCTTGGCGCGCAGGTCGTCGGTCTTGGCGTCGACCATCGGGCCAAAGTCATTCACTGCAGCACGAGCCTCCTCGGCGCTGTGCTCGTAGGTGTCGCGCATATTGTCCCAGGCGTCGTTGGCGATATCGGCAGCCATGGCGCGGGTCTCGGCGCCCGAGCGCGGGGCCAGAGCAACGCCGACAATAGCGCCGGCAGCGGCACCAAAAAGTGCGCCGGAGACAAAGCTGAAAGTCTTACCCATGATCATTCCTCTCCTGCGGGCACGTCGGTGCCCACCGTTTGAATGCTGTCCATTATACCCGCAGCGCATCACTTGCCGCTCCGCTCATCTGCGTACGGCAAAGGCGCAGGTACGTGATGGTGATAAACGCGTAGGCCTACTCCTGAGGCATAGCCGGCATGGTCACCGTGGCACCCGGGTCCTCGCCGGCGCCGTCCACGAGCGGCAGACCGCCCTCATGCGCAGGTCCTGCCGGAACCGTCGCCGCACCGCCAAAGACGGCAGCGGAGGCCTCGTGGTTCTCGGCAACCGCGCCCTCGGTATCAATCGCCACCTGGGGCTCGTCGTCAAAGTTGGGGACGCCCTGGGGCTCGGCGGCAACGGGCTCGGCGTCGACCGGCGCATCGCCCCCGTCAGCGCCCTCGTCCTCGGCAGCATCTTCGCCGTTCGCAGCGGCGACGGCCTCGTGAGGATCCTTGCCCTCGGCCTCGGCGCGCATGCCCAGCACCAGGTTGCGCAGGCCCGCAACCGTGCCTTCCACGTCGGGGGCAGGCTGGTCGGCGTGCAGGTACGCCCAGTCCATCATAAAGGTGGCCGAAGACAGCGCGCCGATGGCCAGCGCGTCGTCGGGGCACGAAAGCTCAACCTCAAAAACGCGCTCGTCATGCTCGCTTACGCGCGTGCGGCCGCACGAGATGCTGCCGGCAAGCCCGGTCTCGTTCATGAGCTCGACCGTCACATGCTCAAGCAGGTGGCAAAGCTCGGTCTGGCCCATGCAGTCCTGGAACTCGCGACCGGAATCACCCAGGCACAGGTGCTTGGCAATCGCCGGCACCAGGTAATACACGCGCGCCGTGGCCTCGATATCCTCCGAGGTCATGAGCGGCATGCCGGGGTTCACCAGCACGTGCGCGCAAATCTTGTCCTCGCTGACGGTGACCTTAAGGATGTTGAACAGGCCTGCCATAACTCTCCCCTACTCTTCCTTGCCCTACTCGTCGCCATCGTGCGGATCCACAGAGCCCGCACCCGACGCCGCCGGCTTCTCTGCCGAGGACTCGGAATCCTTCTTATCGGTTTCAGCCGGAGCGATCACGCGAATGAGCGAGATGCGCTGGCCACGCATCGACTGTACCTTGAACTTGTACCCCGCGACCTCAAACACCTCTCCGATGTCGGGCACCGAGTCGCAAAGCTCCAAAATCCAGCCGGCGATGGTCTCATAATCATCGCTTTCCTCGAGCGGCCAACCAAGCTCAATCGCGTCATCGCACGAAAAACGCCCATCGACAAGCCACTCACGGCGCGAAAGGCGCGTGAGGTACTTGTTGTCGGGATCGAACTCGTCCTCGATCTCGCCGACGATCTCCTCGACGATATCTTCGATGGTGATGATGCCGGCCGTGCCGCCGTACTCGTCCACGACGACCACGATCTGGTCGTGCGAGGTCTGCATCTCGGACAGCAACGGCAGGATGTCCTTGGTGTCGGGCACAAAGGTGGCGTCGCGCAGATAATCGGCGATGGGCTGGTCGCCCTTGCCGTCGAGCGCGGGCTGGATCAGGTCCTTGATGTGCGCGATGCCCGCGACGTTGTCGGGATCCTCGTGGTAGACGGGGATGCGGCTGAAGCCGGTCTGGCGCATGGTGGACAGCACGTCGGCGACCGTCTCGTCGTCCTCGCACATGGTGGTGTCCACGCGCGGCACCATGACCTCGCGGGCAACGGTGTCGCCCAGGTCGAAGATCTCGTGGATCATGCGCTTTTCCTCGTCGAGCAGGTCGTCCTGCTCCGAGACCATGTACTTGATCTCTTCCTCCGAGACGTTTTGGCGGTCGTCGGCGCTCTTGATGCGCAGGATGCGGGCCAGGCCATCGGAGCAGGCACCGGTCAGCCACACGAGCGGGCGGGCGATCTTTTGGAACACGGAAAGCGGCCCCACGACCTGCTTGGATACGCCCTCGGCGTTAGCGAGGCCGATGCGTTTGGGCACGAGCTCGCCGATCACGATGGACACAAAGGCGACGGCGACGGTGATGATGACCGGCGCCAGGCCGCGCGCGATGGCGGAAAGCGGCGCGATGCCAAAGCTCATGAGCCATGTGGCAAGCGGGTCGGACAGGCTCGTCGAGGCAACGGCGGATGAGGCGAAGCCCACGAGCGTGATGGCGACCTGGATGGTGGCCAACAGCTGATCGGAGTCGGCAGCGAGCTGGACGGCGCGCTCGGCGCGCTTATCGCCCTCCTCGGCATCGTGCTCCAACACGGCGCGCTTAGCCGTGGTGAGAGCCATCTCGGACATGGAGAAGTAGCCGTTGATAAGCGTCAGGACGAGGGTAGTGATAAGGGAGATGGTTATGTCCATCGGGAGTTTCTCGAACCTCCAAGATTCGGGACGTTAAGGTAAAACGTTGATGGCGGATACGGCAATTGCGCCGGTCGCCCGCGCGAGCGGGGCCGTGGGCGCGGTCGCTAGATTACGAAGAGGATCACCGCCATGAACTGGAAGATGCTGCCAGCGAGCACCCACAAGTGGAAAACACTGTGCAGATAGCGCACGTTTTTGGCGATATAGAACGGCACGCCCACGGTATAGCACACGCCGCCGACGGCGAGCAGGGCAAGCGCGACGGGGTTCAGCAGCGCCACGAGATCGGGCAGCTTAAAGACGACGAGCCAGCCCATCAGCAGGTAGACCAGGCCGCTTACCCAGTGCGGCTGACGCTCGCGCAAAAAGCACTCGAGCGCAATGCCGATAATGGCGATGGCCCATACGGCAAAGAACAGCGCAGGGCCGCCGTCGTTTGCAAGCGTGATGAGGCAAAACGGCGTATAACTGCCGGCTATGAGCAAGTAGATGCAGCTGTGGTCGATGATGCGGAACACGCGCTTGGCGCCCGCGGGCTGAATCGCATGGTAGAGCGTGGAGGCTAGGTATTCGAGGATAATACTGACGCCATAGACAATTGCCGCGGCCATGTGGGCCGGGCCTCCGCCGCGCAGGGCGGCGAATACGATCAGGAGCACCAGGCCCGCGATACCCAGCAGGCAGCCGACACCATGGGTGACGGAGTTCATGATCTCCTCGCCCACCGTGTAGTGTGGAACGGCCGCGGTCTTGGGTCGCGGCTTAGAACTGTCGCTCGAATCGGACATGCCGGTTACATCCTCCAACGTAAAGAGTTCTCAACACTATATCAAAGCGTCTGGGTGCGTGCGAAATTTGCACCATACGTGACCCTTTGTTTACCCATTCTTTGTCTGTTGACGCATCAACGGCGAACGTCCATAATGCGCTTGCATTAAATGTTGATGTATTAACATCTTATAGGAGAATACCGCATGGCTCAAAACGCACGTTCCCATCGAAAGCTCAAGATAGCCGGCATCGTTGCACTGGTGGTTGTCGTTGCGCTGCTCGGATTTGCCGGCAACTTTCTGTTTGACTTCGCGCTGAATCCCCAAGCGCCGTACACCATGAAGATGATGCAGGATAGCAAGAACGACAAAGAAGGCGAGCAGCCGGATGCCGAGGAAACCGAGGCGCGGGCGTGGTTTAAAGAGAATCGCGAGAGCAGCAGCCTCACCGCAGATGACGGAACCGAGCTCGCCGCTTGGTATTTTGCCGCCTCGGAGAACACCCACGATTACGCCGTCTGCCTGCATGGATATACCAATGAGCCCATCGGCATGGCCCGATACGCCAAGCGCTTCCACGACCGCGGCATGAACGTGCTCGCGCCTGCCGCCCGCGCCCACGAGCGCTCCGGCGGCGACTATATCGGCATGGGCTGGCCCGAGCGCCTCGACATCGTTGCATGGATTGGGCGAATCGTTCAGGCTGACCCCGAGGCGCGTATCCTGGTCTTTGGCGAGTCGATGGGTGCGGCAACCGCCATGAACGTCGCGGGGGAATCTCTGCCCGCAAACGTGAAATGCATTATCGAGGACTGCGGTTATACGAGTGTTTGGGACGAGTTTTCCCTGCAGCTCAAGGACGTATTCGGCCTGCCCAGCTTTCCCTTGCTCGATGTAGCAAACTTGGTGTGCAACGTGCGCGCAGGCTACGACTTTCATAAGGCGAGCAGCGTGGAACAGCTCAAGCGCGCGACAGTTCCCATGCTGTTTATCCACGGCGACCAAGACACCTTTGTACCGTACAGCATGCTCGACCAAAACTACGACGCGTGCGCCAGCAAAGTCAAACAAAAGCTCACCATCCATGGCGCCACCCACGCCAAGAGTGCGCAAGTTGACCCAGAGCTCTACTGGAACACAGTCGACAACTTCCTCGACGAGTATTTTTAGGAAATAGGACGGTTTACTGGTCTATCTGACCCCCTAGCACTTCCAAAAAGCCGCCCGTGGGCACTGTGCTCACGGGCGGCTTTTGCTAACGTTGCGCTACAAAAGCGCTTGATATGTCCAATAGACAGGTGTTACTTGACCTCGATGAGCTCGTACTCGCTCGTGCCCAGGCCGATCTTTTCGGCGTGCGCGATGCACGCGCGCCAGTCGGTGTCGGGATGCGTGATGCAGAAGGGATCACGCGCCTGCTCGCCCTCCAGATGCTCGTGATTGTGCTCCATCTTGGCCGCGCTATCGGTGAGCTCGGTGTTGGGCAGCGGCTCGGATGCCATGACGGCATCGGCGCAGGCCTGGTCGATGGCGACCGGGTCGAAGCTCGCGAACATGCCGATATCGTTGACGATAGGCGTGTCGTTTTCGGGATGGCAATCGCAGTTGGGGCTGATATCCATGGCGAGCGAGATGTGGAAGCTCGGGCGGCCGTCGACAACGGCCTTGGTGTACTCGGCGATCTTGCAGTTGAGCACGTCTGCCGCGGCCTCATAGCCGGGCTTGATGCAGTCCTGGTTGCATGCCGCAATGCAGCGTCCGCAGCCCACGCAGCGATCGTGGTCGATGGCAGCCACGTGCACCGTGCGAGTAGCGCCGCTGGCAAGCTCGCGCTCGCGGGTGTCGTCGAACGAGATAGCGTTGTGAGCGCAGATCTTTTCACAGGCATGGCAGCCAACGCAGTGCTCGATCGCGACGTTCGGCTTGCCGGCGGCATGCTGCTCCATCTTGCCGGCACGGCTGCCGCCTCCCATACCCAGGTTCTTCATGGCGCCGCCAAAGCCGGCCTGCTCATGGCCCTTAAAGTGGGTGAGGCTGATCACGATATCGGCGTCCATGAGCGCCTGACCGATCTTGGCCTCGTGCACGTACTCGCCGCCCTCGACCGGGACGAGCGCCTCGTCGGTGCCCTTGAGGCCGTCGGCGATGATGATCTGGCAACCCGTGGCATACGGGGTAAAGCCGTTCTGGTAGGCGGTGTCGATGTGCTCGAGCGCGTTTTTGCGGCTACCCACATAGAGCGTATTGCAGTCGGTGAGGAAGGGCTTGCCGCCCAGCTCCTTCACGACATCCGCGACGGCGCGGGCGTAGTTGGGGCGCAAAAAGCTCAGGTTGCCCAGCTCGCCAAAGTGAATCTTGATGGCGACGAACTTGTTCTCAAAGTCGATCTGCTCGATACCGGCGTGACGGATGAGGCGCTTGAGCTTGTCGAGCTGGCTCTCGCGAGCATGCGTGCGCAGGTTGGTGAAGTACACCTTGGCGGGTGCTGCGGGTGTAGTTGCGGTCATAGATATATCCCCTCGGTCTATATGGCGTTACAGACATAGAGGATGGTACCAGTTAAAGCAGAGTTAAAGTCAAGTACGGCACCTAGTCATTGGGGACAGACTTAAATGACTGAAACCACTCATTGGGGACGGACTTAAATGAGTGCCTCGCCACCTGACAGCCAGGGACGTTCCTTTCCTGCCGGCAGCTGGGGACAGTCCTTGCCAGCACGGCCGGCGAACCGGCGAATCGGCAAAGACTGTCCCCGATGACTACTCCTGCACCTTGAGAGCTTCGGCCAGGCCCACACGCTTGATGGAACGCGTGTGTAGCAGCGCCACGACCAGGTAGGTCGCAAAGCCAATGCCGACGCATGCAGCCATAGACCAAGCGGGCACGTAGATCTCGATATTGCCGTTGTAGGCGAGCAGCATCGAGCGGAAGATGGCCGTGAGCGAGCCGATAATGACCGGCAAGCTCAGCACGAGCGACGCCGCCACGCACAGTGTGATCGACCGGATGTACAGATGCGAGATCTCGCTATCGCGATAGCCAAAGACCTTCATGTAGCTAATCGACCGGGCGCTATGGTCGATCACAGCCTTGGTCAGCAGGTACATAAACAGCAGGAAGATAAACACCGCGAGCCCAACCATCATGCCGATCATTTTGCCCATCATGCCGATGAACTGGTCGCCCACGGCGCGCATGTCGTCGGGCGTGATGTCGCCGGCAAAGTAACGAGCATCGAAGTTGAGCTTCTCGTCGCTCACATAGCCGTTAAAGTAGGCGGCGTCGTTGTCGAACAGCTCGTTAAAGTCGTCGATGCTCATATAGATATTCATGTCCGACTTTGAGCCCCAGGCACAATCCTTGCCCGCGTACTCAAGGGAATAATGCTCGCCCTCGTACTTGTCGCTGAGCGTGACCTTCTGGCCCTCGCTCCAGCCAAACTTATCGAGCAGACCGCCGCCAAAGACGACGCGCCCATCGCCGACGTTGAGGTCTTTCCAATAGCGCGAATCGGGCGAGATGCCGTAGACGGAAATCGTCTCCTCGCCATTACCATCGCCGCGGTCGTATTGCAGCTGGTAAACGGCATATTTCTCGGCCTGCGCGATTGCGCCCGCGCCGTTGTCGGTCGTATTGACCGGGTGGATATCGTCGTTGTCAGTGTCGATCTTAGAAGCCTTGTCAATCAGGTCGATAGCCTCGTCGCGGTTGCAGCCGAGGGCATCGGCAAGGTCATCGAGGCGCGCATAAAGCGCATCCTTCTTGTCCTGAACCTTGGCGAGCGCGTCCTGCGCCGCGGCCAGGCTCTCGGCAGACGGAGACGCGGTCGCGGCATCGGCTGCCGCCTGCGCCGCATCGGCCGCGTCGTCAAGCTCGTCATCGGCATCCTGGGCGGCGGAAAGCAGCGCGCCGTCAACCGACTGCAAGCGCTCGAGTGCCGACCACTGCTCGCGCTCCTCGGCAGTGCCCTCAAGCTCCAGCGGCGCCTTGAGCGTGTACTGGTGCTCGGCGACCAGGCTTGTCTCGAGGTTGTCGGCGTAGTGCGTCATCGTGGGCAAAATCGCCAGGCCAAAGAGCAGTAGCAGCGAGGCAAATGCAATGCCCACGAAGAGCGTGGCGAAGTTACCCAGGTTGCGCAGGAAGATACGCAGGCGGAAGCGGGAAACAAAACCCATGCGCTCCGGCAGCTGCAGGCCGCGCTTGGTGCCCGATTTGCCGCTCGCCTCGTGACGAAGGAATTGCAACGGCGTCTTGCCCATTTTGCGAAGCAGGCCCACCAGCGTGATGAAGATGAGCGCGGCGGCGGGAACCACGGCGCACTTCACAAAGATCTCCCAGCTCCAGTACACCTGGAAGGGCGGCAGGCTGTACGAACCGTAATAGAGGCTGCGCATGGGCTCGGTAAAGAACACAACGCCGAGCGCAGTGCCCAAAAGCGCCGCGACCACGCCCACGATGGCGGGAAGCGCCAGGTAGTGCAGCACGATCTCGCGTCGACGATAGCCGCTGGCGAGCAGCGTGCCGATAATGGCGCTCTCCTCCTCGATGGTGGCGTCGGTAAGGACCACAAAGACAAATGCCATGATCACGATGATGATGTCGAGCAACGTCATCCACATCATGGAGTCGCCGTCCACGTCGTCGCGCGCGTAGCCAATGCCCTGGTTGGAATCGGCATCGATAAGATCGTCAACGCGCGCATCGGCATCGGTCAGCGCTTCGACCATATCCTGCTCCGCATCGATGCGATCCGCGGTGGGAAGATCGCGATCGGCAAAGGTAAAGGAGTAGATGTAGGCAGGCGCGCCGCCGGCATCCTCGAGCGCAGCAAAGCCGGCGTCGGTGACCTCGGCAACACCATAGGTGATGGTGTTCACCGTAAAGTCCGAATTGTTGAGGAACAGCGCCTGGCTATCGGGCTGGGTCATGATGCCGCAGATGGTGTAGGTGCGGCCCTCAAGCTCGACCTTATCGCCCACGGCGAGATCGTTGTTGGTGGCGAAGACACGGTCGATTGCCACCTCATCGTCCGTCTTGGGCTGCCTGCCCTCACAGTAGGACGCGATATCGACCTTGGTGCGGTGCGCATAGGCGCGCAGCGTGCGCTTGGTGCCGTCGTCGCCGGCGGTCATTTTGATGATGGCGTCGATGGAGAAATTCTTGTAGAGCGTGACGCCGCCGACGTCGCCGGCCGCATCCTCGGCGGCCTTGAGTTGATCGTCGGTAGCCTCGAAGGAGGTGGTCACGCGGCCGTCCTCAATCGTGTACGCATCGCGCATGTCGTCGATAAGGCAGCCGATGGAATGCGCCGCGAGCAAAAAGCCCGAGGTAAGGGCGATGCTTCCGCACATGAGTAAAAAGATGCCCAGGTACTTGCCGATATTGCGGCGCAGCTCGCGCGGGAGACGTCTTGCGAGAGGTGTCATGGCGCCGCCTACCAATCGAGCTCGGCGGCCGCGACGGGCGACTCGTTGAGCTCATCCTCGACGATGCGCCCGTCGCGCAGGCGCAGCACGCGATTGGCCATACTCGCGATGGCGGCATTGTGGGTGACAATGATGATGGTGCAGCCGTAGGTGCGGTTGACATCCTCCATGAGCTGCAAGATTTCCTTGGACGTCTTATAGTCGAGCGCGCCCGTGGGCTCGTC
Organism: uncultured Collinsella sp.; assembly: GCA_958348565.1. Lineage (GTDB taxonomy): Bacteria > Actinomycetota > Coriobacteriia > Coriobacteriales > Coriobacteriaceae > Collinsella. The sequence goes on from CATVZP010000002.1 coordinate 53,742, forward strand.
GCACAGCAGCAGGCCCGGGTTTTTGACGAGCGCACGGCCGATGGCGCAGCGCTGCTGTTGGCCGCCCGAGACCTGGCGCGGGAACTTGTTGCGGTGCTCGTAGAGGTCCAGCGAACGCAGCAGGTCGTCGACATTGAGCGGGTTTTTGGACAGGTGCGCCGTGACCTCGATGTTCTCCTTGATGGTGAGGTCGGGCACCAGGTTGTAGAACTGGAAGACAAAACCCAGCTCACGGCGGCGATACTCGCCCAGGTCGGCAGGCTTGAGCACCGTGAGGTCGCAGCCGTCCACCATGATGGAGCCGCCGTCGGCATCCTCCAGGCCGCCGATCAGGTTGAGAAAGGTCGACTTGCCCGAGCCCGAGGGTCCCAGCATGACGCAGATCTCGCCGCGATTGATGGACGTGTCGATGCCATCGAGTACCGTCAGGCGCGCATCACCGTCGCCGTAGTGCTTTTTGAGATCCTTGACCTGGACATAGGCTTCCTGCGTTGCCATGGTATCCCCCATTGTTAGCCTCGTACTACTTTATGAACGTAATAGTAAACCTTGGCGAACTATTTTGGGGCGAGGCCTAGGATTTATTTCAGACTAGGCGCGGGATTTGGCGCGTGCGAGAGCCAGGCCTACGGCGGCAATGGCGGCGGCGAAGAGCACGGTGACGCCCAGGTCGCAGGCGATGTCGCCCAACACGGCAGACGTCAGGTCCGAAGCAAGCGCCTTGCCGATCGCGTCGTTCACCCAATACGTCGGCACAAAGTGCGCCACCGTCTGCACGGCCGAGCCCATGAGCGACAGCGGCATCCAAGCGCCGCCCAAAAACGTCATGAGCATGCCGAGCAGGTTGCCCACACCGTTGAGCAGCTCCTCGCGCGCGCCCAGGCTCGAAAGCGCAAAGCCAACGGCCAGCGGCGTGCACGCCAGGGCAAACGTCGCCGCCAGTGCCAGACACACGCGACCCACGCCGACCTCGGCAACCGCGCCGGCAAAGCCCACGACGCCCATCATGCTCGACACAAACCAGATGCAGACGGTGAGCACCGCGGCAGCCGCAAACACGGCAAGCGAACGCTGGCGCCCGGAGATTGGGCCGGCCTCCATGCGGCGCACGCGCTCGGGCTCGTTCATGCCCGAGAACACCAGCCCCACCGACACGATGACAGACGAGATGATCGCGTACGCACCAAAGTTGAAATACGACTCGAGCGTGGCGGCGGCTGTCGAGTCAACCTTGACCTGCTCGATCTCGACCTTGGCGCGCTTCGCGGCCGCATGCTCGGCAGCCTTGGCGACGCTACCGTTAGAGGCGGCGGGCTCAAGTGCGGCCGCAGCGCCCGCGAGCGAGATCCAGCGCGAGGCCTCGGCAGACGAAAGCGCTGCCGCCATGGTGCCGGAACCATAGGTCACGTCGAGTTTGGGCAGAGACTCCCCCGCGCGAGCGGCTGCAACGAGGTCGTCCTCAAACCCCTCCGGGATAAAGAACACGCAGTCGGCGCTGCCCTTGGCGCTGTTGCTCTTGGAGAGCGCGTCCGCAAGGTCGTACGTATCGTCGCCGATGCCCGTGACCAGCTCAAAGCGCAAACCCAGATGCTTGGTAAGCGCACGCGAAAGATCGCTGTCGTCGCGGTCGACCACGATCACGTTGGCATCATAGGGCTTATACTCGGTGAGCTGCGACGAGTTCCAGCTCACCGATGCCGCGATAAACACACCCATCAGCGAAATGAACACCGTGTAGATAAGCAGGTAGAACGGGTGCGCCAGCGCCATGCGAAGCGCGGTCTTAAAGGTGCTCATAGCGGCTCCTTCCAAAGATCAGCGTAGCGGCGGCGACAAACACCAGCGCCATAAGGACCAGCGCGCCGGCGCGAACGGCAAAGGGGCCCAGGTCCTCAAAGAAATACAGGCGGTTGAACATGTCGCAGATGAGCTTGACGGGGTTGAGCCAGCACTCGGCCGGGCAGGCGCGGGCAACGTCGTCGGCAAGTGCCATCGCCGGCTCGCCGTAGAGGCCGGCGAACAGGGCGCACGTGGTAGCAAAGCCCGTGAGGATGCCGGACTTGGACGCCTTGCCGCCCTTAACGGGAAGTGTGCCCACAAAGAGTCCCAGGCCCGTAGCGGCAACCGCGGAAGCGGCACCGCCCACCAGACACAGCCCCTCGCGCCCGCCAAAGTCGACGCCCACGACCAGGCGCACGTAGCCGATCGCAATCGTCATCGAGGCAAAGGAAACCAGCCACGAGCCCACAAAGATACCGGCCAGCGACGCCGTCTTGGAAAGGCCGCCCACGCAGCGACGCGCGCCAAGGCCCGACAGATTGGGCTGCAGGTCGACGACGCTCAAGGCGGCAAACTCGGCAGACATCATCGCGACCAGGCCAAAGAGCGCGTAGTAGTAGACGACCGTACCATCGGGCGTGGTGCGTGTCAGACTTACGCGGCGGGTGCCACCCTCGAGCGACAGGGCGCGCGCAACCGCCTCCGGGTCGGCGAGCGCCGCCGGGTTGTCTTGGGCAATCTGGGACATGAGCTCGGCATTTTGTGTATACGAGCTTGCCACCGTCTCCAAAATGCTGCGGTCGGTGAGCACCGTCGACGCACGCGAGCTGTCATAGCTCGAAAGCAATGTGAGTTTGGGCGTGCCCGCGGTATCCACCGTGTAAATGCCCGCGACTTCGCCGGCCTTGAGCGCTTTGCGCGCGGCAGCCAAGTCTTCGCACTCGCTCACATCGAGCAGCTGGTCGTCGCCTTCCTTGGCAAGCGAAGCCGCCACGTCCTTAAAGGTCGAGGCGTCCCAGGCCTCGTCCGCTACGACGGCAACCGGCACCGGGTCGATCTTGCCGTCGGAGCTCAGATTCGCAAACATAAACATGAACATCGTGGAGAGCGCGACGGGAAAGATCGCGCCCCAAACCCACGTGCTCGGCCGGCGCAGCAGCGTCTTGATCGTAATGACAATGGTGTTGAACATGGCCGCCCCCTAGTCGCGCAGCTCGCGGCCGGTGATCTCGAGGAACACGTCGTTGAGGGTCGGCGGCTCGCTCCACACGCGGCCGAGCGCCACGTCGGCGGCGCGCAATGTGTCGAGGATGTCGACCAGGTTGTGCGGACTCGCCTCGCAGGTGCAGACGAGTTCGCCGCCGGACAGCTCGACGCTGAGCACGTGCTCGAGGGCGCGCAGCCGCTCGACCGTGGCGGGCTCGACGGCGCCGACCTCGACGGTCACGCGCTCGCCCATCTGGATCATGCGCTTGAGCTCGTCGTTGGTGCCCTGCGCCAGCACGCGGCCGCCGTCCATGATCATGATGCGACTGCAGATCTGCTCGACTTCCTCCATGTAATGGCTGGTATACACCACCGTGGCGCCCTCGTCGCGCAGGCGGCAGATGCCCTCCAGGATGGCGTTGCGGCTCTGCGGGTCGACCGCCACCGTGGGCTCGTCAAAGAAGATGAGCTCGGGCTTGTGCGCGATGCCGCAGGCAATGTTGAGGCGACGCGCCAGACCGCCCGAGAGCTTGCCGGGGCGGAACTTGGTAAAGTCGCCCAGCCCGACAAAGTCGATCGCCTCGTCCACGAGCGCGCGACGGCGCTTGCGGTCGTTGATGTAGAGGCTGCAGAAATAGTCAATGTTCTCGCGCACCGTGAGCTCGTCGAATGCCGCCACCTGCTGCGGCACCACGCCGATGCGGCGCTTGAGGTCGTAGCGGGCGGGTGTCATGGGCTCGCCGAACAGCTCGATGGTGCCCTTGTCGTAAGCGAGCAGCTGCAGAATACAGTTGATGGACGTGGTCTTGCCCGAGCCGTTGGGTCCGAGCAGGCCAAAGATCTCGCCGGGGGCGATGCTCAGGTTAAAGTGGTCGAGCGCAATAAGATCGTCGTAGCGCTTGACGAGGTTTTCGACGTGGACGATGTCTGTCATGAGGCGGCCCTTCTGTTGATTGCGGCCCGGTACGATTGCATCATCGCAGGAGCCGCCGGCGCGCGCCAGTGAGCTTTGTCACGAGTGCGAGGGGGCGGAGGCGAAACCCCCGCTCGCGCGAGCGATCGTCCCCGCTTTGCCGCGCGGGAGGAATGTCACAGTTGCGCAGGCAGCCCCTCCACCACGCGCGGCTTCGCGTACAATACCCGTATGAACAGGCTTTTCGACAAATCGATCGTGCTGGCGTGCTGTATTGCGGCCGCCACGGGCCTTGCTGTGGACGCTTGCCTGGTCGCGGCGTTTTGCCTTGGAGTTATCGCCACCTCGCTGGCCGAGGTCGCACAGGGAGAACGCACACGCCGTGTAAGCGAGGCCGCGAGTTACGCTTACATCATCGCGGCCGTCTTTGTGCCGCCGTTTGTGCCGTTTGCGCCTCTCGCCCTTTATGACATCGCGCGGCGCGTGCGCCGCGAACACGCCTGGGTCGCGCTGGGCATTGGTTCCGTCTTTGCCTTTGCGCTCGTCGCGGACCTTCGCACCGACGCGCTCACCTCCCGAACGCTCCTGCTGACCGCCATCCTTTCGGTTGCCGCCACCTTGCTATCGCTACGTACCGCCCAGTTGGAGCGCGAGCAGCGGCACATGCGCCGCACCCGCGACGAGCTGCAGGAACGAGCCCTCGCGCTCGAAGCGCGCAACCGCGATCTTGCCGACCGCCAGGACTACGAAGTCGAGCTCGCGACGCTCGCCGAACGCGCCCGCATCGCGCGCGAAATCCACGATAACGTGGGCCACCAGCTCACGCGCGCCTCACTGCAGGCCGAAGCCTTGCGCGTGGTCCATGCCGACGAGCCCGGCGTCGCCGCCGATTTCGCCGACGTCAAACGCACGGTTGACGAGGCGCTCCAGCTTGTGCGCACCAGCGTCCACGCGCTCAACGACAACGCCGTCGACCTTTCCGTGCAGCTCGAACGCATTGTTGAAGGCGCGCGCTCGGACGGTGGCCCGCAGATTGAGCTTGAAGTTATGACCGAACATGCGCCCGCAAACGTCGCGAACTGCTTTACGGCGGTCCTGCGCGAGGCGCTCTCCAACACCATGCGCCACGCTTGCGCCCATACTGTCACCGTACGGTGCATGGAGCATCCGTCGTTTTACCAGCTCATCGTTACCGACGATGGCGTGGGCGGGGTCCAAGCAATCGGCCGTGGCGCCGCGGAGGGCATGGGGCTCGCCTCCATGCGCGAGCGCATCGAGGCGCTTGGCGGCACCTTCACCGCCGGTCCGCGCGCCGGCGTCGGCGGCCGGCGCGTGTTTGCCACCGTTCCCAAACAGCAAGGAGATGAGGACCGATGAGGCTCATCGTTGTCGACGACGACCGCTTGGTGGTCGATTCGCTCAAGATTATCCTGGGCGCCCAGCCGCAGATCGAGGTGGTGGGTACCGGCGCCAACGGCAACGATGCGTTGGCGCTCTACGCCGAGCACGCACCCGATATCGCACTGCTCGACATTCAGATGCCGGAGCGCGACGGCCTTTCGGCGGCACGCGAGATCCTCGAGCGCGACCCTGCGGCGCGCGTGGTGTTTCTGACGACATTCTCGGATGACGAGTACATTGTGTCGGCGCTCAAACTGGGTGCCCGCGGCTATCTGATCAAAACCGATGTCGCCGCCATTCCGCCAGCGTTGGCGCAGGTCATGGACGGCAAACGCGTGCTCGAGGGTAAGGCGATCGAGGATATCAACTTTGATGGGGCGGACGTCGAGGCCGGCGCGACCCGCCGGCCCGCCGCCTTTGCCAGCCTGACCGACCGCGAGTTCGAAGTCGCCGAGCTCATCGCCCGCGGCCTCGACAACAAGGAGATCGCCGCCACCGCCTACATGGGCGAAGGCACCGTGCGCAACCACATCAGCTCAATCCTAGCCAAAATGGGCCTACGCAACCGCACGCAGATCGCCATCGCCTACCTGCGGGGATAACTACCCAATGGCCGGACACTCCGACATAGCAAAATGGCTGTTATCGATTTGATGCCATTTCAAAACCATGCCGGATTACGGGGCTAAACTCAGGGCCCCCATCCATACCCACGTTTTCTGCAAAATGACGGCTCGTCTACCTGCGGTTTTATTTTCACGAATATCGGCATGGTTGGGGGCTCGTGATTCAGCCCCGTAAACCGGCATAGTTTTGTTCGGGCGACCCCGCACGAGTGCCTCCGCCAGCCTCGCGGGACCAAAATGATCCGTTTTCCTTCGCCCCCAAGGAATCAGCCGGAACCGCCCGCCACGAAACCGGCCCATCTACTACGTTTGACTCGACACCCCCGACCACAACCGCGTTTTATGAAAAACCGCAGGCGTTCTACCTGCGGTTTTGTTTTTGGGATTTTCCGTATGGTCGGAGGTTCGCTATCCAGCTCCGTAAACCGGCATAGTTTTGTTCGTGGCGGCCCAACCGCGCGTTCACGCGCGGGGCCGGTGGGGCATTTTTGCCCCACCGGCCCCATCCAAACGCTACTCCGGCTTGGTTTCTACCGTGGGAGTCTTGTCCGCCGCAACCGGAGTGCGGGCGGTGTCCATGCTCAGGCAGTGTTTAGGACAGCTCTCGACGCACTCGCCGCACACCACACAAGAATACGGATCGATCGACCACGTTCCGCCCTTGCGATCGACCGCGAGCGCGCCCGCCGGGCAGCGACGCGCGCACATGCCGCAGCAGATACACACGTCCATGTCGTTAACGATATGTCCGCGCAAGCGCTCGGGTGCCGCGAGCTTCTCCTGCGGATAGCACACCGTTACCGGCTGCTTGACCATAGAACCCAAGGCCGTCTTGGCAAATGTCAGCAAACTCATGCCGCGCCTACCTTTCCGTACAGCTAATGCAGGGGTCGATGGTCAGGATAATCATGGGCACGTTGGCAAGGAGCACGCCCTGCAGTGCATGCGTCAGACCCGCCAGATTTTGCGACGTCGGCGTGCGCACACGGAAGCGGTCCAGATTCTTGGTGCCGTTGCCGCGCACATAGTAGTACGCCTCGCCGCGCGGCTGTTCAATCACAACCTCGCCGCGCGCGCCGTCGGCCGGCGTAAGCTTGGTGCGCCCGCCGATGCCGTCGTGCGGAATCTTGCCGACAAGCTCCTTGATAATGTCCATGGCCTGCGTGACCTCGGCACAACGCACCTGGCAGCGAGCATAGCAGTCGCCATCGGTAGCAACGATGGGCTCAAATGCAGCCAGGTCCGCATAGGCACCGTCACCGAACATGCGCACGTCGTAATCCACGCCCGAGGCGCGGCCGAACGGGCCGACCATCGAAAGCTCCAGTGCATCTTTCTTGCTGATCACGCCCACGCCATGCAGGCGCTCGCCGCAGCTGGCGTCGTCCAAAAACGTATGCACCAGGGTCTCGTAGTCGGGGCGCATGGCGTCGAGCGTCTGGACAATGCCCTCCAGCTCGGAGTCCTCAATGTCGTGCTTAAGGCCGCCGATCTCGTTAATCGAAAGGATCACGCGGCCGCCGCAGG
>CATVZP010000003.1 GCA_958348565.1 uncultured Collinsella sp.
ACGAGTACATGGCGGCCGTTCTGACGTCCTATACGGGCAAGACCGACAAGATCGTGCACTACGTCTCGGCATGCCGCCACGACGGCATCCCCGTGCTTTCGCCAGATGTCAACGAGTCCGGCACCGAGTTCACGGCTACCAAGGAAGGCGTGCGCTTTGGTCTGGCCGGCATCCGCGGCGTGGGTACCGGCGTGGCGCAGGCGATTATCGCCGAGCGCGAGGCGGGCGGTCCGTTTAAGACGCTGCACGACTTTGTCGAGCGCGTGGATTCGAGCCAGGCCAACCGCCGCGTGATCGAATCGCTGATCAAGGCAGGTGCCTTCGACTCCACGGGTTATCCGCGCCGCCAGATGATGCACTTTGTGGACAAGAACAACCCCGAGAACATCATCGACGCCGCGATAAAGCGCCAGAAGGACCGCGCGAGCGGCCAGACCTCGTTCTTCGACATGTTTGGTGATGTTGAGGGCTCGGGCTTTGAGGTCAGCGTGCCCGATCCGGACGGCCAGGAATGGGACCGCCACCTCAAGCTAAGCCAGGAGAAGGAGGTTCTGGGCATCTATGTCTCGGACCACCCGCTGCGCCCGTTTGAGTATGCGCTCAGTAAAGCGCGCGACTTCTCGTTCTCGCAGATCGATACCGGCTACGAAGTGCAAAACCCCACGGGCGGCACCATCAACCAGGAGATTCCCGAGGGCAAGGCACTGTGGTGGGCCGGCATGGTCTCGAGCGTGTCCAAGCGCGTGACCAAAAACGGCGACCCCATGGGCATCGTGCAGCTCGAGGACATGGAAGGCGAGGCCACCGTCGTCGTGTTCCCCAAGACCTACAAGGAGGCCGAGGGGTACCTGTACGGCGAGGTCGATCCCGAGACCGGCGCGCAGCTGTCCGACGCCTTTGTGCGCATTAAGGGCAAGCTCGAGCGCTCGGACCGCGGCGACCAGATCATCGCGCAGGAGATCGTGCCGCTGGAGCTCAACGAGGAGAACAACAAGCCTAAGGTGTTTGAGGTCATGGTGCCCAACAGCCGTTTTAGCCAGGGCAACATGGCGCGCCTGGCCACGGTGCTCACCACTAACCCGGGCGGCGACCGCGTGGAGATCTTTATCGAGCAGGTGGACGGGCGCGTACTGCGCGCCGAGGTGCCTGCCAAGGTCAACGCGCGCTCGATTCCGCTGCTGGCCGAGGCCAAGGCCATTGTGGGTAACCAGGGCAGAGTGACGGTGATCTAAGGGCGACCTTGCTGGTCCGCGCGAGATTGGAGGAAGTGATGGCACAGGGGACGTTTGTGCAGGCGCTTCGTAAGGAAGCGGCGCTGAGCGGCACCTTTATGAAGGGGCGTTCGCTCATGCTCAACGGCGCCGTGCTGTCGATTGAGGACAGCGGCTCGCGCTTCTCCAAAAACGTGACGGTCGAGGGCTCGGTGCGCGGCTCGCGCGGCGACCTGTACAAGACGCACGTGGCGCTCGACATGGACGAGCACGAGGTGATCGACTACGACTGCGATTGCCCCGCTGCCTATCGCTACCCCGGTATGTGCAAGCACGCCATCGCCACGGCGCTGGCGTACCTGGACGCCAGCGGCATTGAGCCCGTCGAGGGGCTGCGCACACCGGTTCGCACGTTTACGGCGCAGCCGAAACAGCCCGTGCGCACCGCGCCCAAAGTGCCGGCCGTCAACCCTAACTTTCCCTTCCCGGCGCCAGTTCCCACGAGCCCGAGCCTCATGAAGGCGCTCTCCGATCTTTCGGACGCGCGCATGGATGAGTTGGCGGGCATGCGCCGCAAGCTCGCCGGCACTGTCGACCCCGATGCCCCCAAGGCGGTGTTGGAGCCCTCGCTGGTGCCGTACTACAATCCGCTGTTTGCCGACCGGTTTAGCTGGGCGCTCGAGTTCCGCATTCGTTGCGGTTCGGTGTCCTACGTGGTTAAGGACATCGACGGCATGGCCGCCGCCTACGTGCGCGGCGGCACCTTCTCGTACGGCAAGAAACTCACATTCCTCCATACACCCGAGGCCTTTGACGAGGTTTCGGTGCGTCTGCTCGACCTTGTTGTGGCAACGGTTGTGTATCTGAGCGACATCACGAGTTCGCGTTCGGCGTCGTACGATTTTGCACGCAGCGGCTTTGTCGCCGAGCGCCAGCTGCCGCTGTCCGAGCATGACATCGTATACATGTTGGACTTGCTGCGTGGCCGGACCATTTCCTTTGAGCCCGCCTGGTCGCGGGGAACGACGACGCATCGTTCCTACGAGGTGGCGGTTGAGTTGTCGCCGGTGGGGGAGGACGAGGCCTCGGCAAAACAGCCGCCGCTTCTCGCCGCCAAAATCGCGCCGGCGGCTGGTGGCAGCTACGATTTGCGCCTGCCCGCCGATATGTACTGCTTTGCCTCGGGCGACGTTGCCTATCTTCTCGACACGCACCGCGCGCGCCGCGCCGATGCAGCGTTTGCCCAGCATGCCGCACCGTTTCTGTCGCGTCTGCTGCCTTGTCGCACGCCGGTCCATATCGCTGCCGAACAGGTGGGCGAATTCTGCCGCATGGCACTGCCCGTGCTGCGCGAATACACCGACCTCACCGCTCCCGCCGTGCTCGACACCGTGGCGCCCGAGCCGAGCTTTGCCATGGCAATCGGCGTCGACGATGGACTCGTGACCTGCAAAATTACGGTTGCCTACGGCGACTGGTCGGCAGATCTCTTTAGCCTGGGTGCTCCGGGAAGCCCCTTCGAAGAACAGCGCCCGGGCGTGCCGCCGCGCGACGAGATAGCAGAGTTTCGCGTTATGGATACGGCGGCCCTGTATTTCGACTTTTACGAGGGCGGCCTGGCGTTTGAGGAACGCGATGACGAGAGCCTGTTCCACTTGCTGACCGAGGGCCTGTCTGCCCTGTCCGAGCTGGGCGAGGTCATGCTCAGTGACCGCCTGCGTCAGATCTCGGTGCGCCCTGCGCCCAAGCTTTCGGTGCGCGCGACCGTCAAGAGCAACCTGCTCGATGTCGAACTGGGCGCGAGCGGTCTTTCGGCGGCAGATCTTGCCATCTATCTGGACTCGTACAAGCGCCACCAGACGTTCGCTCGCCTGACGTCTGGCGACATTGTGCGCCTGGACGAGGGAGCGCGCGCCGCGTTTGGCCTTGCCGAGGACCTGGGCGTCGATACCGTCGATCTGCTCGACGGCGTGTCGCTTCCCGCGTCGAGCACCCTGTTTGTCGATAGCATGCTTGCACGCACGCCCGCGCTCGAGGCCGATCGCGACGCTGCATTCCGTCGCACCGTCGAGCGCTTGGACACGCTCGGCAAGATGGACTTTACGGTGCCGGTCTCGCTCAAGGCCACGCTGCGCGGCTACCAGGTCGACGGCTACCAGTGGCTCGGCTCGCTTGAGCACCTGGGCCTTGGCGGCATCTTGGCCGACGACATGGGCCTGGGCAAAACACTGCAGATGATCGCGCATATCCTGGCGCGCGTGGAAGCGGGGGACGCCAAGCCCACGCTCGTGGTGTGCCCTGCGTCGCTCGTGTATAACTGGACTGCCGAGCTGGAGCGCTTTGCGCCTTCGCTCGACGTGTGCGCCATCGTGGGTGCCAAGGCTCAGCGCCGCGTGCAGATAGCTGGCGCCGACGAGCATAACGTGGTCGTGACGTCGTATGACCTCATGCGCCGCGATATCGACGAGTATGCCGAGCGGGACTTTGCTCGCGTTGTGCTCGACGAGGCCCAGTACATTAAAAACCCGCTCACGCAGGTAGCGCGTGCCGCCAAGCGCCTGCCGGCCGGTGTGCGCTTTGCCCTGACGGGCACGCCCATCGAAAACCGCCTGTCCGAGCTCTGGAGCATCTTCGACTTTCTTATGCCGGGCCTTTTGGGGACGCGCGAGTCGTTTGCTAAGCGCTTTGAGAGCCCCGTCGAGCATGCCGAGGGCGATAGCGCCGCTCGCCTGCAGGCGCTCGTGTCGCCGTTTGTGCTGCGCCGCGTTAAGGAAGACGTGGTGGCCGATCTGCCCGAGAAGATCGAGGACACCGTCATGGCACAGCTCACCGGCGAGCAGCGCAAGCTCTACCTGGCCAACCAAGACCGCATCGCCCAGCAGGTGCAGCACCGCAAGGCATCCGAGTTTAAGAAAGACAAGCTCAAGGTGCTCGCCGAGCTCACCAAGCTGCGCCAGATCTGCTGCGACCCGCATCTACACTACGAGGACTACAAGGCGGGGAGCGCCAAGCTCGACGCTTGTATGGAACTCGTGCACGGTGCGCTCGACGGCGGGCACCACATTCTGCTGTTCAGCCAGTTCACGGGCATGCTCGATATCATTGGCAAGCGCCTGGCCAAGGAGGACATCGGCTTTCTTAAGCTCACGGGCGCTTCGTCTAAGGAGAGCCGCGCCAAGATGGTCGTGCAGTTCCAGGCGGGCGCGGTGCCGGTGTTTCTGATCTCGCTCAAGGCGGGCGGCGTGGGCCTCAACCTGACGGCGGCCGACGTGGTCATCCACTACGACCCGTGGTGGAACGTGGCCGCGCAGGACCAGGCGACCGACCGCGCGCACCGTATTGGCCAGCAACATACCGTGACCGTGTACAAGCTCATCGCCAAGGACACGATCGAGGAACGCATTATGCAGATGCAAGAGTCCAAACGCGACCTGGTCAACAGCGTGCTCGGCGGCGACGGCATCTCCTCGGCGCTGTTTACCCGCGAGGATGTTCTGGCGCTGCTCGGCGGCGACGGGCGCTAGCCTCGCTCGTTATGTGTTCATTTGCGACGCCGTGGATGGTTCGCTTGCCTTTGGGCATAAGAAGCATCGAGAACATCGGCACATCAGCAAAGGAGAACATCATGGCGAAATTCTTTAAGGACCCCGACGGCAAGCTCATTGCCGCCCTTGGCAACGACGTTGCAACCCCTGCCGGCTGCACGGAGCTGACCGCGAACACCGAGGATGCGGCACACGAAAAGCACGTGCCCGTCGTCGAGAGCGAGCGCGACGGTCACGTGATCCGTGCGCGCGTGGGCTCGGTCGAGCATCCTATGGTGCCCGAGCACTATATTGAGTGGATTGCCCTTGAGGCCGAGGGCCGTCTGGAGGTCCATTACCTTGAGCCCGGCATGAAGCCCGCGACGTTTTTTGCCGGCGGCTCCAAGACCGGTACCGTCTATGCCTATTGCAACCTGCACGGGCTGTGGTCCGCGACGTTCTAGGAGCGCGCTCCCGCTCGGGGTATCATAGCTAGCATATGCACATGCGAGCGCCGACTGCATCTTGCGGCCGGCGCTTTTACTGCGATAGCGACGGTTTACGACGGAAAGGGCTGAGCCATGAAGCTCGCACTTGCACAGATCGATATGCGCCTGGGTGATATTGAGGGTATCTGCGGTCGCATCGAGGACCAGGCGCGCCTGGCCCACGAGCGCGGTGCGCGCGTGCTGTGCGTGCCGGCTCCGCTCTTTATGGGAGCCCTACCCGGCGGCCTGGTGGGCGCTGCCGATTTTGAGCACGACATGCTTGCCGGTTTGACCGGCGTAGCCGAGCGCATCCAAGAGCTCGATATGATTTGCATCGTGCCCGCAGCGGTTTCGTTTGAGGGCCAACCTCTGCTCGACTATATGATGCTCAAGGACGGTCGCGTGGTACCCGCGCGTGCGAGCATTGCCCTGCAGCGTGGCGAGAACAACGACGCGCGTTGGGCGCCGCCGGTGTTTGACGTGGACGGCGTGCGCATCGCGGTGATCTTCGACTTGGACCGCGAGCTCGAGATGCTGCCGGCTGGCGTCGATCTCATTGCCTATTTCCAGTTCAACGCATTCGATATGACCGACCGCGAGACCGCCGCGATCGCCGCCGTGCGCAGCGGAGCCTACCGCAAGATCGCATCTAAGCGTAGCGTGTGGTTTGCCTGCATGGCGCCGGTCGGTGCGTACGACGAGTCGGTGTATACCGGCGGCTCGTTTGTGCTCGACGACTGCGGCCGCGTGGTGGCCCAAGCGCCGTGTTTTGAGGAGAGCCTACTGGTTCAGGAGATCCAGCGCGGTGTGATGCTCGATGCCTTGGAGGACCACGAGCTACCCGAGTTTCGCTCCGAGGAATGGCTGTGGCAGGCGCTGGTGCTCGCCGTTCGCGATAACGCCCACGCTCGCGGTACGTCGCGCGCCGTGGTGGCACTCGAGGGCGACTTGCCGTCATCCCTGCTGGCGGCGCTTGCCGTCGACGCCCTGGGTCCGCGCAATGTGGTCGGCCTGGTGCTGGGACGCAACCGCATCTTTACGCCGGCGCAGGAGGAGGCCGAGGCTGCTCGCTGTGCCGCCGTTCGCGCCATTGCCGAGCGCCTGCATATTCGTATGGTTGAGCGCGATACGCCGGATGCCGCGCGTGTGCTCGACCGCGATGTGTCGGCGGGCGACGCCGAGCGCCTGCGCTCTCGCACGCTGGGTCTCATGCTGGAGGACACGGCGCGCGAGCTGGGTGCGATGGCGTTGAGTCCGCTGTCCAAAACTGAGTACGCGCTGGCGGCGCCCGCACTTTGCGGTGGCTACCAGGGCGATTATGCGCCCTTTGGCGACGTATACCTGTCGACGCTCGAGTTTGTGGCGCGCGTACGCAACCGTACGTCTGCCGTGGTGCCGCAGGAGCTCGTGACGCTCAACGCGGTGGAGGATTGCATGGAGCGCGTGCTGGCGCAAGCGCTCTCGACGCTTGACGGACCAGTCGACATGCTCGACCGCGCGGCGCAGCTACTCGGTGGGCTCGAGCCGGGCGAGGTCGACGGCACGCTCGAGTCACACGTCGACCGCAACCGTCCCTTCGACGACATTCCGATGGCCGCTGGCAAGCCCGAGGCTTGCTCGCTGCTGCTGATGCTCGTGCGTCAGGGCGAGGCGGCTCGCCGCCAGCTGCCGACGGCGCCGATCGTCTCGGCTCGTTCGTTTGCCGAGCGCGCCTGGCCGTATATGCTCGCGTGGTCCGATTTGGGGCTGAGCGGCAAGGAACGCATGACGGTCGATTCTCTGGCGCGTGCCGAGGTGCGTCGTTTTGACGACGACGATACGAGTGACCGTATGCGTGGTGAGATGATGGGCATACTGGGCGAGCTGCTAGGTATTTCGCCCGAGCAGATGGAGGAGCTGCGCTCCGAGGATGGCCAGCGTCGCCTACATGAGGGTATGAAGAAGTTTGAGGGTGAGGTCCAGGACGCCATCGATAAGATGATGGGCGGCCAGGGTGGCCCGCAAGGTGGGCCCCAGGGCACGCCGATGCCGCATCCGCCGGTTGATCCCCGACAGTTCCCGTTCTTCTCGCAGAACTAAACTGGGGATGGGATTCGCTCCCAACCCCGGTACTTCAACTAAGCATCTTGGCCCCGTTGTGTTATTCTAGAACAGACGTTCGTGAATGATGCGCGGGGCCTTGCCTTGTGCTTGGCAAAAGACGAGGGGAGGCTGGCTTGGTTATCTTGGGTATCGACCCCGGTTTGGCCCATACGGGTTGGGGGATTATCGAGGAACGGCGCGGAGAGGTTCGCTGCCGTGCCTACGGTTGTATTGAGACCAGTGCCGGAAGCCCGCTCGCGGTGCGCCTGTCGCATATCGCCCGCGACCTCAAAGGTGTCGTCGAGCGCTACCGTCCCGATACCGCGGCTATCGAGAGCATTTACTTTGGCGCTAACGTTCGCTCGGCCATCCCTACGGCGCATGCCCGCGGTGCTGCACTCGTGGCGCTTTCGGAGTGCGCGCTCGAGATCGGCGAGTACACGCCTATGCAGATTAAGCAGGCTGTTGTGGGCACCGGCGCTGCAGATAAGCGGCAGGTCGCCTACATGGTGCGCACGCTCACGCAGCTCGACCACGACCCGCATCCCGACCATGCCGCCGATGCCCTGGCCTGCGCCATCTGCCACGTTAACCTCAGCCGCACACGGGCGCTTACCGGCGGCGAGTTCTATCAACAGAGAGGAACCGGATACTGATGATCTCCCAGCTCCATGGAACGCTTGTCGAGGCCACGATGAGCTCGGCCGTCGTCGATGTGTCGGGCGTGGGCTTTGAGCTCGGCATCTCGGGCAGCACCGCCGCCACTTTGCCGACGCCCGGCGGCGAGGTTCGCCTCTATACCCGTATGCAGGTGCGCGAGGATGCCATGACGCTCTTTGGTTTTGCCTCCAAGGACGAGCGCACGATGTTCGATCGGCTCGTGTCCGTCTCGGGCGTCGGTCCGCGCCTGGCGCTTGCCGTGCTCTCCACCTATACCGTGGGCCAGTTGTATTCGCTGGTGATGGCCGAGGACGACAAGGGTATGGCCAAGGTGCCCGGTGTGGGCAAAAAGACCGCGCAGCGCCTCATCTTGGAACTCAAGAGCACCTTTGCCAAGGACAAGGGCTTTGTGCCGGTCGACGTGATTCCCGGACAGGTTGCGATGCCCGTGCCCACTGCCGCCCCCTCGGCCATCGACGATGCCCGCGCGGCACTCCTTTCCATGGGCTTTAGCCCGCAGGAGACCGATGTTGCCCTGAGCGGGTATGATGGGCAGAATATGCGTGTCGAGGATCTGCTCGGCGCGGCGCTTAAGCGACTTGGAATGGATGCGTGATGTGGGAAGCCGATGACTCTCAGGACCTGTGGGCGACGGCCGGCAACTCGCCGGCGGCATCCATGGCGCATGGCGAGCGCATGGTGGGCTCGGAGCTGACGCCCGAGGACCTCGATGTCGACCGTACCCTGCGTCCCCAGCGCCTGGACGACTACTGCGGTCAGGAGCACATCAAACAGAGCCTGCGCGTGCTGATCGAGGCGGCGCAGAGCCGCGGTGAGACACTCGACCACGTGATCTTTTCGGGCCCTCCGGGTCTGGGCAAGACCACGCTGGCCACGGTTATCGCCAACGAGCTGGGCGCTCAGATCAAGACGACGAGCGGTCCGGCCATCGCGCGCACCGGCGACCTGGCTGCCATCCTTACCAACCTGCAGCCGGGCGACGTGCTGTTTATCGACGAGATCCACCGCCTCAACCGCTCGGTCGAGGAGGTCCTGTATCCTGCGATGGAGGACTTTGCCCTCGATATCGTGATTGGCAAGGGCCCGGCTGCGCGCTCGATTCGCCTGGATATCCCCAAGTTCACGCTGGTGGCGGCAACGACTCGCTCGGGCATGTTGACCGGCCCGCTACGTGACCGTTTTGGCATTTCATATCGCCTGGATTACTACACCGTTGAGGAGCTCGCCCAGATCGTGACACGCTCGGCAACCATCCTAGGCGTGACGATTGACCATTCCAGCGCACTCGAGATCGGCTCGCGTTCGCGCGGTACGCCGCGTCTTGCCAACCGTCTGCTCAAGCGCGTGCGCGACTATGCGCAGGTGCGCGGCAACGGCCCCATCGAGCTCGAAATCTGCCGTCAGGCGCTCGAGTTTTTCGAGATCGATGAGCTTGGTCTGGACTGGATGGATATTCGCATTTTGGAGACGCTTGCCAAGACGTTCTCCGGCCGTGCCGTCGGCCTGACGACGCTTGCCAGCGCGGTGGGCGAGGACCCGGGAACGCTCGAGGATGTCTATGAGCCTTATCTGCTGCAGTGCGGATTGATGATTCGTACGCCCCAGGGCCGCCAGGCAACGCTTCGCACCTTTGAGCATTTGGGTATCGAGCCGACCCTGTAGGAATGGGCTTGTTTTAGCGCATCTGTAGGCTATCGCTGAGCATCGGGTAAACATATCGCCGTTCGTCGGTTACGGGTGTTTTACTATTGCGCGCCCGTGCTATGCTGGATTGGTCTTTTTCTCATCCGGTAACGAAAGGACCGCCCATGCCTACTGACATCGAAATCGCACGTTCTGTTACGCCGCTGCCTATTACCGAGGTGGCCAAGAACGCCGGCGTCGACGTTAAGCATCTGATTCCGTACGGCTTTGACAAGGCAAAGGTCGACTATTCCCTGCTCAACGAGCCAACTGATCACCAGGCCAAGCTTGTCCTCGTGACCGCTATCAATCCCACGCCCGCAGGCGAGGGCAAGACCACCACGACCATCGGCCTGGCCGACGGTCTGCGCCGTCGCGGCGTCAAGAGCGCCGTGGCCCTGCGCGAGCCTTCGCTCGGTCCCGTGTTTGGCGTGAAGGGCGGTGCCGCCGGTGGCGGTTGGGCCCAGGTCATCCCCATGGAGGACATCAACCTGCACTTTACCGGCGACTTCCATGCCATCGGTGCCGCCAACAACCTGCTGGCAGCCATGCTCGACAACCATATTCAGCAGGGCAACCAGCTCGGCATCGACGTTAAGCGCATCACCTGGAAGCGCGTTGTCGACATGAACGACCGTCAGCTGCGCCATGTTATCGACGGCATTGGCGGCAAGGCCCAGGGAGTGCCGCGCGAGGATGGCTTCGACATCACTGTTGCCTCCGAGGTCATGGCGATCTTGTGCCTGTCCACGAGCATCAACGACCTCAAGGAGCGCCTGGGCGAGATCGTTGTCGGCTACAGCTATGCCGGCGAGCCCGTCCGCGCACGCGACCTTAAGGCTCAGGGTGCCATGGCGGCCTTGCTCAAGGACGCGCTTAAACCTAACCTGGTTCAGACACTCGAGGGTACGCCTGCGTTTGTTCACGGCGGTCCGTTCGCCAATATTGCCCACGGCTGCAACTCCATCATGGCCACGCGTATGGCCATGCGTTTTGGCGATGTCGCCATTACCGAGGCCGGTTTCGGCGCCGACCTGGGTGCCGAGAAGTTTCTCGACATCAAGTGCCGCATGACGGGCGTTCGCCCCAGCGCCGTCGTGATTGTCGCCACCGCCCGTGCGCTTAAGTACAACGGCGGTGTTGCCAAGGCCGACCTCAACGAGGAGAACCTCGAGGCTCTCAAGGCCGGCATGCCCAACCTGCTGCGCCACGTCGACAACATTCAGAATGTCTACGGCCTGCCCTGCGTGGTCGCCATCAACCGCTTCCCGACGGACACCGAGGCCGAACTCGAGCTCATCGAGTCCGAGTGCCAGAAGCTCGGTGTCAACGTTAAGCTGTCCGAGGTTTGGGCTAAGGGCGGCGAGGGCGCGCTCGACCTGGCCGATGAGGTCATGCGCCTGATTGAGCAGCCGAGCGAGCTCAAGTTTGCCTACGAGGACGGTGCCGATGTGGCCGACGCCCTGGAGGCCGTTGCCACCAAGGTCTACCGCGCCGACGGCGTCGACTTTACGCCGGCTGCCAAGCGCCAGCTCGCCGAGCTGCGCGAGAACGGCTTTGGCAACCTGCCGGTGTGCGTGGCCAAGACGCAGTACAGCTTTAGCGACAACGCCAAGGCGCTGGGCGCTCCCGAGGGCTTCCGCATCACCGTGCGCGAGCTCAAGGTTTCCGCCGGTGCCCACTTTGTGGTCGCGCTGACCGGCAGCGTTCTGACCATGCCCGGCCTGCCCAAGGTTCCCGCGGCCGAGAACATCGACGTCGACAACGACGGCAACATCACCGGCCTGTTCTAAGCCTGCTGCTCATAGCCGCTTGCCCGCCCCGCCGCGCCTACCAAGGCCCGGCGGGGCTTTTTCCTCCGTCCCCAAGGGATCATTTTTTGCGGCGGCAATGTTGCGCAACAAGAATCACGATTTCTCCCGTACGGTGTAGTTGGAAGAACTGCGCGGGCGCATTGCGGCTGCGACGAGAGACGGGAGATGCGATGTATTGCACCAAGTGCGGAGCTCAGATACCCGATGGCTCCACGTTTTGCACGAGCTGCGGCGCTCGCGTGGGCGGAGTTGAGGACCAGGCGGAGCCTGTGGCGTTTCCGGTAGGGGATGCGCCGGCGGCCGCTCCTGCGGGGCAGCACGCTCCTCAGGGTGCCTCGGCTCATATGGCGGCGCAGTCTCGTTATGAGGAGCCTATGACCGAGCCTGCTGAGGCCGCTCAGCCGTTTGTTCCGACGCCACAGCCCACGAAGCCCAAGCACAGGGGTCGCATCGTCGCGGCTGTTATCGGCGGCGTGGCCATTGTCGCCATTGTCGCCGCCATCGTGATCGTGCCGCGCATCGGCTCGTCGTCCGAGGTGACTTCGGGTGGCATGGGCTACGTTGTCTGCGCATGCAAGACCAAAGTGCTGCCCAAGAACAGCAAGGGCAAAAAGCTCAAGAACTATACCGTCGAGCTGGCGCCAGCGAATGGCAAGGGCAAGAGCTACACCATTAAGGTCGATGGCGAGGACGGCTTTGCCATGGAGGACTTTGGCGAGCTGCCAGATCAGAAGTACCAAATGACCATCACCTCAGGCAAGGGCAAAAAGAAGAGCACGACCACCATGAAGGTGGACTATGCCAAGGAAGGCTCGGACGCCCCTAAGAACGTTGAGCTCACGCAGTCCAAGAAGGAGGCCAAAGCCTCTGCCAAGGCGGCGGTCAAGACGGCAAACGAGCTGTTCACCGATAAGATTCTCGAGTACCAGAAGAAGCACGGCGAGGGTGAGGCTGTCGGGTTCGATGAATATGCGTATGGAGCCCAGGGCGTTGCTTACGCCAAGCTCATTGACTTTGATGGCGATGGTCAGGATGAGCTCTTGATTGAGTATTCCGATGAACCGGTGGACCGTGGGGATAACGCAGCCGCTGCGCATCTTGAGGTCTGGGCGTATAAGAATGGCGAGATTGAGAAGGTCTACACGCCAGAGGTAAACGTATCTCATCAAGAGGCGTGTGTGTCTGTCTGGCTTGATGAATACGAGGGCAAGATTGGTTTTTCGCAGTGGTATGACCATGGGACAGCAATTAAGCAAAGCGATCTCTCTGGCGAAAGTGGTCCTTCTGCTCACGAATACCAAGTTAAATTCATTGGCTACGACGGCAAGTCATTCAAAGCCATGACCGACCTTGTTGCCCCGAATGAAGTCGGTTCTGCCTCTTTGGGCGGTTTTGGTTTCTTGTATGCCGACGAGAGCTCGGTTAACAGCACTATTGGCACGGTGGCCACGACGCTGGAGCAGCTGAAGTCGAAGGACGCTGGCGATGATGCGCAGGTGAGCTACGAAGCCGTTTCTGCCACGCAGGATGTCAGCTTTACGGCGCCGGTGGGCGAGGGCGCGCCTGACCCCGACGTTACGTGCCAGATTTCGGCTACGTGGACCTATCCTCAGGTAAAAGGCCAGAGTGTGGGTGTCGCCAAATTCAACAAGGATATGATTCAGCTCGTCGCGGATGCGCTTGATGCGAGCAAGCAGGCAACGCCATATGATGAGAACAATCGTGTGACCACGATGTATTACGCTGAGATTGTCTCGATTGATGGCGATATTGCATGCGTGCGTACCTACACCGATAGCTACATTCCTCCGTATCGTTCGGAGCAGGTGACGAGGTCGGCATACTATAACCTCAAGACGGGCGAGCAGGTTTCGCTTGAGGACTCGCTTGCACAGCACGGGCTCTCGTTTGACACCCTCAAGAGCGAGGCCAAGCAAGTGATCGGGGCGGCAAAGCGAGGGGCAGATTCTATAGTTGATGACAGCCTCGAAGATGACGATAACTTTACCGAGGACCATTTCTACTATGACGGCAAGGGTTATATCGTTGTTCTCGATACTGGTTTATTTGACTGCATGGCATGGGGTACACACGATCTGGTGGCGCATCCTTTCGATTCGAGCTATTCCGGCGGCCAAGATGTTACGCCCGATTATCCTCGTGCCACATATGTGCCTAACGAGTAAGGAAAGCTACGGATCGTGAATAGAACAGTCCCCGGTGACGCAAAATGTGGCGCCGCCGGGGACATTTTGATGCAAATTGGCTCCGAAACAAGCTATCTGGACCAGCCGCGCCACGAAAAGCGCCCATCTACTACGTTTGTCAGGGTTGGACCGACCATGGAGCGTTTTTTAACAATGCGGCAAGACGTTTACCTGCGGTTTTGTTAACACAAATATGGCCATGGTTGGCACCCTTGGGTTAAATGTAGTAGATGGGCGCATTTTTTGGTACACAGCCCAAGAAGGGATCATTAGCCGCGCTGGAGGCCGAAGAGTTTGGCGTTGCGCTCGGCGACCATCATGTTGATATCGGCGATTTCCATCTCGCCGTCAATGTAGGGCTGGTAGGTGCCGTACGGGTCGCCTGCTCCCAAGCTGCAACTGCCGCAGTTGTCGCAGCTGCCGTTGCCGCAGCCAGCGAGTGCCAGCTTAATGATCTCCTCGCGCTCGGCGCGCGTTGTGTCTTTGATGAGCTTGCTTTTTGCCATGACGTTCCTCGATTCGCTTGTGACCGTCGGCCGCGCATGTCTTGTAGATACCGACGGGCTTTGCCCATCATAGGCTTTTGCGCGGGTAGAATGCATGGATAACTTGATGCTTACGGGCGACGGAAAGGAATCGTTGCATGGACCAGGATAAGACGACCGTAATGGGTGGCTACGGCTCCCCGCGGACGGGCAATGGCGCCGATGAGACCCGCGTCGTGCCGAATCCCGGCTACGCTGCCCCCGATACGACGCAGGCGTCGGCCGATCCCACGCGCGTTGTGAATTACGGAAACGCAACGCGGGACCCGTATTGTGCCTCGTCGCAGAGCCCCTACGGCAACGCGGCGGCAGGCCCTTATGATGACCTGCTGCAAAATCCCATTCCGCAACCTCAGCAGACGACATATATGCCGCGCACAGCACAGCCGCGCTACGAGTCGCGCGACCGATATGCGCGCGAGCCGTATCGTGAGTATCCCAAGTCCATCCCTCAGTATGGCGAGGACGAGGAGAAGAAGCCTTCGCGTTCGTCGAGCGTGATCAAGAAAATCCTCATCGTGCTGGCGATCTTCTTTGCCTTGTCGGTTGTGTTTGCCATCGTGTCGGGCATGCTCAACAAGCGGGGCACCACGACTGATACCACGGCCGAGCAGACTGAGACTACCCAGTCCGGCACCGTCGACCTGAGCGATATCCCGGGTCAGTACTGGTCCAACGCCAAAAAGCTCCTCAAGTCGCGCGGGGCTGATCTTTCGAACGCCGTAATTCTGACCGACGACGGCTCGACGCCCGTTGTCGATGCCAACTGGGTCGTGACGTCTGCCTACTATAACGACAACGGTAACCTCGAGATTCAGCTCACGCGCAAGGACGGCTCGTCGGGTAATGCGTCCGGCGACCAGGGCGGCGCGGACAGCTCGAGCTCTAACACGCTGGAGGACCTTAGCAACAAGGCGCAGGAGCTGGGAGATAAGGCCCAGCAATTGGGTGACACGGCTCAGAATCTCGGCGATACCGCACAGAACCTGGGCGATATGGCGACGAACGCCTGGGGTGCCCTGCAAAACGGCATTTCGGGCGCGCAGGGGAACTAGCGGTCGAGCGGCTAGAGCCTTAGCAGTGCAAGCAAAAACGGGGCGCAGGATCGCGTGACCGGGCGCGTAGGCGCGTTGGTCGGCGGTCCTGTGCCCCGTTTTGCTGCCGATTACAGCTGCTCGGCCGGACGGTCGGGCGAGCTGAAGCCCGAGTCAAATGTGACGACGCACGAGACATCGGGCCGGCGCTCGTGCACGATGCGCGTGACGAGCTCCAGCAGCTCCTCGTCGGATATGTCAAAGCCGTCGGGACGCACCAGGTCAAACGAAACAAACCCGTCGTGCTCGTGCAGGTCGTGGATGGAGAGCGCGGGATCGATCTGCATGACGCCGCGCTTGACCCAGCCGCGCAGGTCGTCGCCGGCGGTGGCGATGGGGTCGCAGTGCAGCGTAATGTCGATGCCCATCTGCCGTTTGATATCGTGCTCGATGGTGTCCAGAATCTCGTGGTGCTCAAACGCATCGCCCTCGCCGGGCATTTCCACGTGTGCGCTGGCAAACTGGCGGCCGGGGCCGTAGTCGTGCACCATGAGGTCGTGCGTGCCTAGGACCTGCGGATACGACATGATCTTGTCGCGGATTGCCTGGACGAGCTTGGGGTCGGGCGCTTGCCCCAACAGCGGGCTGATGGCGTCGCGCACCAGACCCATGCCGCTGATGCAGATGAAGATGCCCACGCCCAGGCCCGCCCAGCCATCGAGGTCAAAGCCGGTCGTCTGCGAAATAAGCGCTGCGGCCAGGACCGAGGCTGAGGCAATGACGTCGTTTTTGGAATCCTGCGCCGTGGCGATGAGCGTCTCGGAATCGATGCGGTTGCCCAGCGTGCGGTTGAATGCCGCCATCCAGAACTTGACGAGCATGGAGAGGACAAGGGCCGCCATGGAGAGCGCCGAATATGCGGTGGGAGAGGGCTTGACGATCTTGGTGACCGACTCCAGGATCAGGTTGATGCCGACGGCGCAAACGAGAACGGCGACAAACAGCCCCGCTAGGTACTCGTAACGGCCGTGACCATAGGGGTGCCCCTCGTCGGCCGGGCGGCTGGCAAGGCGGAATCCGAGCAGGCTCACGATGTTGCTCGAGGCGTCGGAAAGGTTGTTGAAGGCGTCGGCGATAAGCGAGACGGAGCCCGCGAGCAGACCGGCTATGCCCTTGGCCAGGCACAGCGTGATGTTGAGGCAGATGCAGATGAGGCTTGCGGCAAAACCCGCGTTGGTGCGGCAGGAGGTATCGACCGGCTCGCTTTCGCTGCCGGGAACAAGCGTATGTACCAGCCGATTTACAAATAGCATAACGATCGTCCTCACAATCATGTTTAAGGGGATAGTGTAGCTCGCACGGACGCAACGTGTACCGATGCTTAGAAAATGCAGCATTGGTCTGCCGGCGCTAACGGGCGCGAGGCGGGGGGCGACTGCCCGCACGCCTTCGAGTTCACTGCGCCTTGCCGTCCGACCGAGTGGTCCATTTTGGGCCACATGGGTATGGGCACGCGCCGATTTGCTCGACATACTTAATGTCGACAGCCCTGTGCAAAGGAGGACGTTTCCATGGACGAGATGTTTGCCATTAAATGCCAAAACTGCGGCGGCCCCATGTATTCGCACCAGGCAAAGCGCAGCTTTGAGTGCGCTTATTGCGAAACGGTTATTCCGTGGCAAGCGGACGCCGGAGAGCCCAAGAGCGCCCTGGGCATTCGTCATACGCCGCTGACGGTGGTTGACGGGCTGCTCAAGCTCACGCACGTCTCGCAGCTCGAGCGCCCAGAGGACCCGGACTGGTATTTCTTCAATTCGCACTGGCGCAATCAGTCGGTTTTGGAGCATCTGCTGTGGGAAGATCGAGGAACGGCGCAGGAGTTCCAAGAGGCGACGCACGTGAGCATTCCCTGCCCCTTCTGCGGCGCGTCCTTTGAGGGCGAGTCGACCCAACGCGTGTTTGAGTGCCCGTCCTGCGGCAATAAGATCGGCGTTGCCGACCTGCTCAAGCCCGGCACGTTTAGTAAGCGCCTGACTATGGGCGTGGGTGCCGAATACGTTCCCGAACAGGGCATCCCCTGTGAGATATCGCCGCAGCAGGCACGTGCCAACGCGCTACAACTGGTGCGCCAGTACCCCGACGCCTTTGCCGGGCATGACGTGGAAGACGCGATCCAAAATGACATGATGCTCTTCTATTTCCCCATGGCGCTGGCGGACCTGCGCATGATGGCGTCCTTCCCGGGCAAGGGCCTGAGCAAGGAGACCCTGGTGTACTACGAGGTGCTCGACTGGGCGTATCCGCGGGCAAACTACCTGGACGTTCGCCTTATGGGCATTTTGGAGCCGTGGGACTTTGGCAAGGTGGGGCCGTTTGACCCGGCCATGCAGGAAGGCGACTTCCGCGTCGTTTCCGTCGATGCGTCTACCAAGGACCAGGTGGTCATTGATAAGCTGGCACTTGATATTGCCGGCAACGATGCCGAGGCGGTGCTGGGACTCAATAAAAAGAGCATCCGTGCCTGGGCGCGCAAGGCTCGCAAGCACAAGGACGGCCTGGTGATGGTACCGGTCTACTTTGTCGATCGCCCGGCGTCAGATAGTCGCGACGGCGAGCAAGTGCGCATCGCCGTGAACGGCCAGACGGGTCGCGCGGCCGCGGTAGTGTTTAGTGACAAACGCGAGACGCATGTGGTGGCACCGCTCAATCCGAGCGTGGTGCTGTCGAGCGAAAGCACCGTGCACGCCACGCCCATCGAGGTCAAATACGTTAAATCGCCGTTCCTATACCAGATCGTACGTCGCGGAGGCGGCGAACAGCCGCGGCAGGTGGCAGCGGCGGAGGGTTCCTACCGAGAGGAGAAGCCCAAACGCAAGGGCCTGTTCGGCGCGATTTTTGGGAAGTAGGGGAGCGGTGCCGGGGTGTCGGGCCGCATCGCAAGGTCATGAGACGAATTTAAGACTGCTGGGAACGTGCTACCATTGCCGATAGCCTTAATCTTGTAAGAAGCGGAGGCTAGATTATGGGTTTTGCGGATCAGCAGCTTCAGCTTCAGGTACCGTATTCTCCTGACGACACGTTTAATGCCTTAAAGACAGCTATGGAAAAGCTGCCTAAAGTAAAAGTTGATAGCGCATCGCCCACAACAAGAACAATTGCAGCCGAGATTGGTATGAGCCTTTGGTCCTGGGGCGAAAATATCAGTATTTCGGTTGTTCCAGTTGAAGGCGGATCTGGCGTTACTGTCAACTCGTCATCTAAGGTCAGGACAAACGTAATAAACGGGGGCAAAAATGCAAAGAATATTGCCAAGATAGTCGATGCCCTATCGAAGGAGCTCGAGCGGTATCCACAGGTTTCAAAGACTATCGAGACGCTGGCGGATAGTGGTGATGTAGTTGCAAGGCTTGAGAGACTTGCAGTGCTGCGTGATAGTGGAGTACTTACCGAGGAAGAGTTTGCTGCAGAAAAGGCAAAAATTCTTTCGTAATTAGACACGATGGTTGGATTTGCATTCTGTTATTGAACTTGTTTATACCAGGCTGAAAACATCGTGTGTAATAAAAGTGCGCAGTAGTCTCGTCTTATACAGCAATAGGGACCTCTTTCGGACGCCCTGCCTTTGGTGCGTCGGCGAGTCGTGCCTCGATGGAAGCTTTGGACACCATGCGCTTGGTGCCGTCCTTCCATGAATCCAACATTCCTGCATTTATCAGTTGCGATACCCGTGCTGAGCTAACACCGAGCATACGCGCGGCATCCGCTGCGGTGACGGCGGGGATGTCGCCGAGCTCGCGGCTGACGGCCACGGCGATAATCTTGCCGCCGTGTTGTGGCTGGTGTCCAAAGTCCGGCGCGGGAAGATCGACGCCGCCCATAAGATGATCGTCGACCATACATGCGAGAAAATCGGCGGCGCTTTCGACAGCGTCGTTTAGATCGGAGCCAAACGTTCCTCCTCCGCCCAGCGAGCCACATGGCACGGCATCGACCATACCGTCCGAATCAAAGAACTCAAATTCCCATACGTAAACCATGTAAGACCTCCTCTAAAAAGCGATGCGAAATGTGATGAGGATGAGCTATCGAAGCCCTGCCTGCCTTAGGATTCTTTTGGCAATTTGATCCTCAATCTCTCGGTGGCGTTTCACGAGCACGAGTTTATCTCCTTTGACGAACTTCTCGTGATTAGTTCCTCCTTTCGAGATGAAGCCGGCTTCTTCGAGGATACGGATCAATTCGCGTCTCTGCATCTCAGCCTCTTTCAATAACTATATATTAGCACTTCCTAAGGGTTTTAGACTTAAATCTTAGCTATTGCTAATCCTTTGTTTCGCGGCGCCATCCTTGGATAACGGCTTATATTCCTTGTTGTATTAGTCTATTTGCTCGTGTGGACACGATTTGGTGCTCTGCGCACGACCGCGAAAAGGGTCAACAGGATCAAGGACCGCAGTGTTTTTCTGCGCAACAGGCTGTTGACCGCCTGCACCTTCAGCCTCAGCAGCCACGCGAAGGCTCAGGAGTTCGTCAACGTGCTCAATATGGTGATGTGACCGGGCGCTTTCGAACACAAAAAACCGGGATGCAAGGAGTCGCACCTTGCATCCCGGCTGAGCTAAAACGGCGCTGCTGCATGCCGTTGGAGCTTTAGCGCTTAATCTCGATGTCGTCGAGCTTGACGTCCATGGCCTCGGTCTTTGCCTTGGCGATGTCGTCGGCAAATTCCAGAGACTTCATCATGGTCTCGACGGCGTCCTTGTGCTCCTCGACGTTGTCGATGCGCACGTAGACGCTGCCGCCGCCTGCTTCGGTGAAGTACTCAGTCGTCACGCCGCCCGAGTGTGTATAGGAAGCGTTGCGCCAAGTCTTGCCGTTGTACTTGACGGGGTCATTCTCGGTCCACTCAAAGCTTGCATTCCACTTTGCCTCGTAGTCGAACAGCTCGTCAGCGTTCTTGTCAGAGTCGAAGACAGGGATGAAGCGATCGCTGGCGTGCTCGCTCTCGGTGAACTTAAACTGGGCCCTGTCGGCGGTATCGCCTGCGACGTCGGTGACCTCGACGCCCTCGGGGACCTCGACCTTAAACCAAATGAAGTCGGTCCTCATATCCACGGCTGGCTTTTCTGCTCCGCCGCCACCGCCACTGCCGGTAGCGCCACCGCTTCCGCCACAACCCACCAGGGCAACTGCGGCAAAGAGACTGATGCAGAGGGTGAGAATCGCAAAGGCCTTCTTTTTCATGGTCGTGTCCTCCTCGATCTGTAACCGCCCATGGATTACCTGCCTTTACTGTACGCGCGAGCGGCTCGTAAGGGTGGGCCATGTGTCCCATTCTGAGGGTCGGATTTGCGCCGACATGTGGCAATATGCCCGGGCGCAAAAGAGGGGAGGATCGATGCTATCGACCCTCCCCGGTGTTGGGTGCCCGTTGTTTTAATGGAGCGCGCGTACGTGGGTGTGTGCGGTGTTCAATTACTTGATCTCGATGTTCGAAATCTCGACTTCGCGTGCCTCGGAAACTGCCTCTTCCATGTCATCGGGGAACTCGATGGAGTTGAGGAGCGCCTCGGTTTCTTTCTTGTGCTGGTCGAAGTCCGAGATGAGGACGTAGACGCTTCCCGGCTCAACGTCGGTAAAAAGCATGGTTGAGATGCCGCTGTTGTCCTCGTATGTTCCGACGAGCCACTTCCTGCCGTTATACTCGACGGACCCGCCATCCTTCCACTGGAACGTATCCCCCTTCTTTTCCGCCTGGTCGGCGTGGGATTCCTCGGCCGTCAGCGCTTTTTTCCAAACGGGGATAAAGCGATCAGCCGAGGCGTTCTCGTCTTCGGGGAAGGTGAGCTGGACCCTGTCGGCATTCTTGCCGGCAGAGTCGCTTACGCCGACGCCCTCGGGCATCTCGACCTTAAACCAGATGAAGTCGGTCTTCTTGGCGACGGGGGCCTTTTCCTTGCTCTCGCTCTTGGGGGCGCTGCCACCGCCCGATGCGCTCCCGCCGCAGCCGACAAGGGCAAACGCGGCAAAGAGGGCGATGCAAAGGGAAAGGATCGATAGGGTCTTTTTCTTCATGGTGGCGTCCTCCTTGTCTGCTGATGACATCATGGCGCCGCATGCTGTTGGGGTACTGATTGCGCTGGCGGCGGATGTCTCTGTGTACTGTGCGGCTTATGCCTCCGTTCATCGCTTGTGGCCGTTGCGCGGCCGTTCCCCAACGGGTTCCTTACTTATAGATATGCCCCAGCATGTGCTGCCCGGGAGTCTCGAAAGGTGGGCCATATGTCCCATGTTTACGTGTGCGGGCTTGCCGCGAGGTGGGCCTGGTGCTGGGCAAGCGTGCGGCTTGTTTGATGCTCCCAATGTTGCGCAACAGCGATGCCGGCTTGAGGTTTTAGACTTGGCTGTGACAAAAGCTAAACCACGAAAGGTCGAACGATGTTCTGTCAAAAATGCGGACAGCAAGTTCCCGATGGATCGACGTTTTGCACGCATTGTGGGGCGTCGCTGGCGGGTGGCTCCGCGCCGACGTCCGCGGGCGCTGGTCCTTCCTCTGCCCCGGGCCTAACCCAATCGATGCCGCCGGTCGCGCCCGCGCCTCAAAAGCCTAAGAGCAAAGCTCCGATTGTCATCGCGGTTGCGTGTGCCGCCGTGGTGCTCCTTGGGGGCGGCACGGTGTTTGCGCTCACGATGCTTAACGGATCCAAGAGCTCCGACACGCAAATCTCGGTGATCGATACCGGGTCTTCGGACGAGAAAGATTTTTCTGCCAAGAAGAAGAGCGACAAGTCCAAGTCCAAGGAATCCTCGTCGTCCGATGACGAGGCCGTTCCCGAGGACGAGTCGGCATACTACGGTTCGGGCGATTCGGACGATTACCTAACTGACGTGCATACGTACACGAACGACATGCACCCTTATAGCATGTCGATTCCCAATCGCTTTGAGATGGAAGATACTCCCAGCGGCAGTGGCGCCAGGTATGAGGATCCGGAGACGGGTTTTGTAATCAACCTGTTTGGCTACGTCAACATTAACGAAGAAACCGCACACGAGATGTTCGTCGACGCGGACACCTCGGGCAAGGCCGATCTCTATACCGCAGAGGGCGACAGCTGGTACGTGGTCTCGTGGCGCGAGGGCGACACGATCATTTACGAAAAGACGATCGCCACGGATTCAACGATTGCCACGGCGCATCTGGAGTACTCGACTGCAAACCGCGACATGGGGTCGAAGATTATCGATACGCTGCTGCCGACGTTCCAGGTGGACTAGGCGCCTGTGCCTATAGCCGGCAATCGGAAACGCCGATAGCCAGAGCTCCTGACAGCCTTTGTCTTATGGGCTAGACTGGCTTGGATGAGATCGATGAATGGGACAACCGCTTCCTGGCGTCGTTGTCCCATTTTTTATTATGCGTGCGGCCCGTGGTGGCCGGCGCGGTGGGCAGAGGTGTTTCGATGAGCCAAGAGATGATGGATAAAACCTGTCGCGGTTTTGCCGAGGCGCTGGCCGCGCGCGAGCCGGTTCCCGGCGGCGGTAGTGCGAGCGCCTTTGTGGGCGCGCTGGGCGCCTCGCTGTGCGGGATGGTTGCTCGCTATGGTGCGACGAACCCTGCGCTTGCCGATCGTGCGGACGATCTGACGCACGCATTTGCCCAGGCGGATGAGTTGGCGCAGGAACTTGTGGGTCTGGTCGCCGAGGATGTTCGTGCGTACGGCCAGGTGTCTGCGGCGTACGGTATTTCGCGCGAGGATCCGGCTCGACCGGCTGCGATTCAGGATGCGCTGCATGTGGCAGCCATACCGCCGTACCGTATTATGGATGCCTGTGGGCGCGCGCTGGCGCTGCTCGAGGACATGGCGGACAAGGGCTCCCGACAGCTGCTGTCCGACGTGGCATGCGGCGCCGTGTTCTGCCGCGCCGCCATGCAGGGCGCGAGCTTGACGCTCTTTGCGAACACCACGTCTATGAAGGACCGTGCTCGCGCCGAGGAGCTCGAGGCGGCGTGCGACGTGCTGCTCGATACGTGGCTGCCGCGCGCCGATGCGCTGGCGCGCCGCGCCGCTGACGCTGCAAGGAAGAGGGGATAGCCATGGCTGAGCTGTTGAAGGGCGCTCCCGTCGCCCGCGCTTTGACCGAGGAGCTCGCTGCTCGTTGTGCTGTTCTGCGCGAGCGCGGCGTTGTTCCGACGCTTGCCATCGTGCGCGTGGGCGAGCGCGAGGACGACCTGTCCTACGAGCGCGGTGCACTCAAACGCTGCGAAAAGGTGGGCATCGAGGCTCGTCGCGTTTTGCTTCATGCCGATGTTTCGCAGGACGAGCTGATCGCGGCTATCGAGGGCATCAATGCCGATTCGACTGTTCACGGATGCCTGATGTTTCGTCCGTTGCCCGCTGGGCTTGACGAGGATGCGGTTGCCACGGCACTCGATCCCGCCAAAGATGTTGACTCCATGACACCTGCCTCGCTGCTCACCGCGCTTTCGGGTCGTGGCGAGGGCTTTGCTCCTTGCACGGCCGAGGCCGTGCTGGCGTTGCTGGACCATTACGGCGTTGAGCTGGATGGGGCCAAGGTCGCGGTCGTCGGTCGATCGCTGGTAATTGGCCGTCCCGTTGCCGCCATGCTTACGGCTCGCAATGCCACGGTGACGACGTGCCATACGCATACGCGTGACTTGGCTGCCGAGTGCCGTTCTGCCGACATTGTTGTTGCCGCGGCTGGACGCGCGCGCACGATTGGCGCGGATGCGGTTCGCGAAGGCCAGACGATCATCGATGTGGGTATTAACTGGGACGAGGCCGCCGGCAAGCTGGTCGGCGACGTCGATTTTGATGCTGCGGAGCCGATCGTTAACGCCATCACACCCGTGCCGGGCGGCGTGGGGGCTGTGACAACTGCAATTCTCGCCAAGCACGTGATCGAGGCGGCGGAGTGCGCATCGAAATAGGCGTTTTGGGCTGTTTGAGGGGTTAGCCATATGCCACGTGGTCAAAAAACGCCAAATATGAGTACTGTTGCCAAGATAGTCACATATGTTTTAGGTCTTTTTGGCTTCCTAGCGATATTCATTCTCGTTAGGGAGCTTTTTTTATTGAACCTATGGGGAATAACGTTGTCTTGCTTTTGGACAAATGGGGATTTTCGGCACTCCTTACGAGGAAATTTGCTGCTACTAAATTGGTGGCAGTACTCATATTTGGCATTTTTTGCACACAGGGGTCCCGAAGGGGTCTCGAAGAGTCGCGGTTTCGCCCTTTTTGCGCCGAAGCGATACACTGTTACCGTTTGATTTCTTCGCTCAAGGAGGACGCGCATGCCGTGCACAACGATTTTGGTTGGTAAGAACGCGAGCTACGACGGGTCGACGCTGGTTGCCCGCAACGAGGACTCGTCCAACGGGGTGTTTGAGCCCAAGCGCATGCGCGTGGTGCATCCCGACGAGCAGCCGCGTGTCTACACGAGTGTCCTGAGCCACCTGACCGTTGAGCTGCCCGACAACCCCATGCGCTACACGAGCGTCCCCGACGTCGTTCCCGGTCACGGCATTTGGGCCGAGGCCGGTTTCAACGAGCTCAATGTTGGCATGTCCGCAACCGAGACGCTCACCACCAACGAGCGCGTCCGCGGCGCCGATCCGCTTGTCGACTACGCGCCCGCCAAGGGCAACGAGGGCGAGGACGGCTATGTTCCGGCGCAGCCCGGCGGTCTGGGCGAGGAGGACATGGTGACTCTGGTGCTGCCGTACGCCAAGTCCGCCCGCGACGGTGTGCGCATCCTGGGCGACCTGCTCGAGCGCTACGGCACCTACGAGAACAATGGCATCGCCTTTAGTGACGTTGACGAGATCTGGTGGCTCGAGACCATCGGCGGCCACCACTGGATCGCCAAACGCGTGCCCGATGACGCCTATGTGACCATGCCTAACCAGCTGGGTATCGACAGCTTTGACCTGGACGATGCCGAGGGCGCCCAGGTCGACCACATGTGCTCCGCCGACCTGCGCTCCTGGATGGCCGAGTGGCATCTGGACCTGACGCTGGGCGTCGAGGGCGACGGTCCGGCGACAGTCTTCAACCCGCGCGAGGCCTTTGGCTCGCACAGTGACAGCGACCACGTTTACAACACGCCGCGCGCCTGGTACATGCAGCGCTGCCTCAACCCCAGCGATGTGTGGGACGGTCCCGAGGCCGACTACACGCCCGAGAGCGATGACATCCCCTGGAGCCGCGTACCCGAGCGCAGGGTGACCCTCGAGGACATCAAGTACGTGCTTTCGAGCCACTACCAGGGCACGGAGTACGACTGCTACGGCAGCAAGGGTACGCCCGCCACGCGCGGCGCCTATCGTCCCATCGGCATCAACCGCAACAGCCAGCTCGCCGTGTTGCAGCTGCGTCCCTATGCGCAGCCGGCGTATCGCGCCGTGCAGTGGATGGCGTTTGGCTCCAACTCGTTTAACGCGCTCGTGCCGCTGTACGCCAATGTCCAGACCATGCCCGAGTACTATGCCGACACGCAGGCTCGCGTGACGTCCGAGAATTTCTATTGGGCAAATCGCCTGATCGGCGCCTTGGCCGATGTTCGTTTCCATGAGTGCGGTCGTGCGGTCGAGGATTATCAGGAGAAGATCGGCGGCATGGGCCACAAGCAGATTCACGACGTTGACGCTGTCGTGGCCGCGCTGCCCGAGGCCGAGGTGCCCGCCGAGCTCGCCCGCGCCAACGAGGCCTTTGCTGAGCGCGTGCGGGTGGAGACCGATGCTCTGTTGGGCAAGGTACTCTACACCACGAGCTGTGCCATGAAGAATTCCTTCGCGATGAACGATAACGTAAGGTAAAGACGACCTTGCAACGAGCGAGCGGGGCAAACGCCGTCGAAGGCTTTGCCCCGCTCGATTCCTATCTTGGCGGTAAAACGATTTTGTGTCGTTCGCCCAATCTTGGGTACAAGAAGGCCAATGCAGTTGTTCATGATTGGAGCCAACCATGGTTATGAAATTCGATCAGCTTGTTAACGGTGCCATCAACGTGGGCTTCGGCGCCGCCGCCGTTGCCGTCGAGGGCGGCAAGAAGGTTCTCGACGACCTGGGCACCAAGGGCGAGCAGGTCCGCAAGGATGCCGGCACCCCCGATATCGCCCGCAGCGTGTCCGATATGTTCGAGCAGGCGGGTGGCACCATCTCCGACCTGACCGAGCGCTTGGGCATGCAGGGCGAGACTGCGGCACAGCGCGTGCTCGACGAGCTCATCCTGGCCCGCGTTCGTGTTATGACCGCCCCCGAGCGCACGGCCTTTTTGGCCCATGTGCGCGACATCGTCGATTCGGTCGAGGACAACGTGACCTCGGTGCCCGTCGAGTCTGTTGAGCCCGACGACGCAGAGGACGCTGAAGAGGCCGAGTAGCAGCGCAGATGGCAGATTCCACCACCGATTACAACAATCTAGATCCCTTGGGTGACGAGACGGCGGTTGTCGATGAGGTTGAGGCCGCCGTCTCGGGCGCTCGCAAGAAGCCGCGTGCTGTCGATATGGTCCCCGAGGAGCCCGACGCGATGGCGCCGGACGAGGAATACCAGCTCACGCCGGCAGGTCGTCGTGAGCGCATTGGGCAGATCGTTCGCCTGATCAAAAAGTACCGCGTATGGGATAACCTCACACCGGTGCGTTTGCGTCGTCTGCTCGAAGAGCTCGGCCCCATGTTCGTCAAGATGGGGCAGATTCTGGCTAACCGCTCCGAGATTTTGCCGCAGCGGTTTTGCGACGAGCTGCGTCGCCTGCGCTCTGACGTAGAGCCGGTGCCGTATGAGGTAGTGCTCCGCTGTCTGGAAGAGGAGTACGGCCAGCGCTTGGGGCAGATGTTCGACGCGATCGACCCCAACCCGCTCGGAAGCGCTTCTCTTGCGCAAGTTCACCGTGCCCGCCTGGTGACGGGCGAGGACGTGGCCGTTAAGGTGCAGCGCCCCGGCGCGCAGCAGGTCATGGCGCAGGACATCGACATCATTCGCTCGGTGGTGCGCATCGTTTCCAAGTTCGTCAATACCGACCAGTTTGTTGACCTACACGCCGTCGTCGAGGAGCTGTGGGCCTCGTTTCGCGAGGAGACCAACTTTTTGGCCGAGGCCAAAAACCTCAACGATTTTTATGAGTTCCATAAGAGCGTGCATGGCGTGTCGTGTCCCAAATCCTACTTGGACCTTTGCACCGAACACGTCGTGGTCATGGACTACATCGACGGCATCTCGATTGCCGATCCCGAGCGCCTGGTGGCCGAGGGCTATGACCTGGAAAAGATCGGCTCGGCGATTGTCGAGGACTATTCGACGCAGGTGCTCGATGACGGCTTTTTCCATGCCGACCCGCATGCGGGAAACATCATTCTCAAGGACGGCATCGTCTACTTTATCGACCTGGGCATGGTCGGGCGTATGTCGAGTCACGACCGCGGTATCGTTAAGGACATGATTTTCGCCGTGGCCGAGGGTGACGTTCCCAAGCTCAAGGATTCGCTCATGCGCTTTGCCGTGACGCGCGGCGATTCGGCCGAGCTCGACCATTCGGCCTTTTTGTCCGACTTGGACTTTATCGTCGCCGACTTTGCGGGTCTTGACCTTAAGGATCTTGATATCGGCGAGTTTTTGACCTCGCTGCTCAATCTGGCGCGCAAAAACGACGTTGAGCTGCCGAGCGTGGTGACGATGTTCGCGCGCGGCATGGTGACGCTCGAGGGCCTACTGACCGAGTACATGCCCAACGTCAACATGATCCAGATCATCCAGACGCACATCAAAAACGAGAAGAGCACCTATGCGCGCGTGCGCGATATGGGGCGCGATTTTGCCGCGAGTAGCTATCGAGCGGCAAAAGGCTCGCTCGAGGCGGCCGAGTATCTGGGCTTGGCGTCGCGCATGCTCACGCGCGGCCAGCTTAAGGTAAACACGCAGATCATGAGCAGCGATAAGGCGCTGCGACAGCTGGGCGGAATTATCGACCGCATGTCGATGGCAATTGTGATCGCCGGTCTGTTTATCGGTTCGTCGGTGGTGTACTACGCGCGCATCGAGCCGGTTGTGTTTGGTATCCCGGTCATTGGCTTTATGGGCTACGTGAGTGCGCTGGTGCTGGCGCTGATGCTGGGCCGCGAGATCTGGCGCAACAGCCACGGCGGCAAGCGTTAGCGATTTCCCGGGGTCGGGGAAACGGGTAATTTTGCTTTGCGTCGCGCCGGCGTGGGTTGGTTCGAACAAAACTATGCCGGTTTACGGGGCTGGAGTGCCGAACCTCGACCATACCGAAATTCGCGCTTTTAAAACCGCAGGTAGATGAGTCGTTGGTTTTCGAAAATGACAGGTATGGTTGCGAGGTGCTGATTCGGCGCCGTAATCCGGCATAGTTTTGAAACGGGCTGTTCTTGCAAGGTCCGACGACAGTCCTTCCTATTGCAAACCATAGCTTTTACCTTGGGCTTCGCCTGTGTGCGGGGCCCTTTTGCGTGCTACCATATTGACAGTAATAATCGATGGCCTAGATGGTGGTGCGGAGACGCACGAATGCGCGGTTTTCCTGCGCGTTTGGGAGAATCGGGGTGCAAGTCCCCGGCTGTACCAGTAACCGTAATTCCTCTTGGCCCGGGATAGTCGCGTCGCAGATCGGACGGCGCGCCCGGGTCGGTAAGGTTAAGTCGGATCGCCTCCCATCTTGTGCGCGGCCGCGGCGCATGCCGCCGGTACGCGTTGGGCTCTGGAGGGAAGGGGGACCCCGATGGGGGTACTCGAGCGCAATGTGCGCGATGACGTGGGGCAGCCGCTGGGCAATGCTCCAAGTGCAGACAATAGGAGACAAATGGATATGTTTGAGGACGAGTGCCTGCGCGCCTCGTGGCGTCGTCATGGAGCGATTGCCCGTGGCGTAGCCAAGCGCGGTCTGGTGGCGTTCCTGGCTTTTGCCATGGCTTTTGGCACCACGCCGGCGCAACTTTGGGCCGAGGGCGCCGAGGGCATTGCCGAGGCTGTGGCCCAGACTGCGACGGGCGGTGAGGGCGCAGCGGCAGACGAGGGCGCTGCTGCCGACACCGGCGCGAACAGTGCGGCGGCGAGCGCTGCTGCCGATGGCGCCGGCGCAGATCAGGGCGCAACTGCGAGTGCCGCGAATGGTGCCGACACCGCCGCAGACAACGCGACTGAGTCCGAGAACTCTGCTGCGACGTCTGCTGCTTCGGAGCAGAAGAACGCCGTTGCCGCCGCTTCCGCCACGACGCTTTCCAGCGAGGCAAAGGTCTTCATCCAGGACGTCAAGGATAAGGACAACTCGTATTCGACGAAGTCCGGCGCGCTCAACGCGGGCGATACGCTTTGGGCAAACATGTACGACGAGGTCGAGGACGACTGGTACGGCACTTCGACTGAGTCCGTTGCCAATCCCGGCAACTGGACATACACCTGGCTTGCCGGCACGGTTAGGGCCAGCAGCAATGTCGCCGACTACACCGAGGTTGTAGGCCACGAGCAGTCGCTCACCGTCACCGCCGCGATGGAAGGCAAATACTTCATCTGCAAGGTAACGGTTGATGGCAAGGACTACTATGGTCCGTCCGTTTCTTCCGGCTCGGGCATCAACGCCAACTACATTCCTGGCCCCGTGCTGGGCGCCGGTCAGATGGAGCTTAACAGCGTCAAGCTCAGTAGCGACACGCCGAGCATAGGCGATACCCTGACGGCGACTCCGTACATAAGCTATTATCAGCAAACCCCCGCCGACGCCAAGGTTACCTACACGTGGTCCGCATCCACCTCGCAGTACTCGGGCTTTACCAAGATCGAGGGGCAGACGGGTGCTTCGCTCGTGGTGGGCGACGACCTTGAGGGCAAGTACATCAGGGTCGAGGCCAACGCTGGTGTCAACACGGTGAACAAGACCACTTCCAGCAAGGTCAAACAGGCCGGTGCGGTCGAGATTTCGGCCGTGTCCATCGTTAACACCAAGGACAACACGAGCGTCTTTGCGGTTGGCGATACCGCCCAGGCTCGCGCCAAGGAGAAGGGCGGCGCGTACGGCGCATTCGTCGACGCGAGCAAGCTCAACTATCAGTGGCAGTGCTCTGACACCAAGAGTGGCACGTATACCGATATCGCGGGCGCCACGGGTGAGACCCTCGAGCTAACCGATGCTTTGGGCGGCAAGTACCTCAAGTGCAAGGTGTCTTCGAAGATCGGCTCTTCGAGCATGACCAACAACACGGGCGCTCTCGTTGCTGCTGCCGGTTCAATTAATATCACGAGCGTGACTATGAGCCCGACTTCGGGCAAAGTCGAGGTTGGCTCTACGATTACGGCGACCGCCAAGGCGGGTTCCGCCGACGTCACCGCCGATTCACGTGTCACGTGGCAGTGGTATAAGGGCACCTCGAACACCGCAAGCAAGTGCGACACGCCTATCGAGGATGAGACCGGCAACACCCTGACGGTGACCGCCGCCCTTAAGGGCTACTACGTCGTGGCCAAGGCCAACGGCGGCTATGGCGAGCAGAAGCCCTGCTATGCGGCGGGTCCCGTTTCCGTCGCTGGCCAAGTTGAGCTTTACGACGTGCAGTTCGAGGGCTCTCCTGCCACCAACGGCGTACGTGTGGGTGATACGCTCAAGACTAAGGTGCGCAAAAAGGACGGCTCCAACTATCACTATATCGACCGCACCGATAATGTGACCTACCAGTGGCAGTATGCAAACAGCAGCTCGAGCTACGACTCCGCTTACACCGATATCCCCGGTGCTACCGAGGCGACCTATACCGTTGACGCCGCCTATGCTGGCAAGTACCTGCGCGTGAAGGTTACGAGCGAAAATACCGTTTCCAGCACGCAGAAGAAGAGCTCCTACGGCGGCACGCAGTCCGTAGCTCCGCTCGGCCCCGTGACGCTCAAGGGCCAGTACAAGCTGGCGGGCATTGAGCTTGCCGACAAGAACGTTACGCTGAGCGTGGGTTCAAAGATCACGCCGAGTGTGCAGGTGCCGGGCAGCTGGTCGGGCTCGACCAAGGACGTGCCCGACGATGCTGAACTCACCATGGCGTGGTATGCCAAGGGCGAGGGCGATGCCGATTGGACCGAGCTCACCGACGGCATCGATAAGACCGATGGCAGCCTGACTCTTACGGATGCGCTTGTCGGCAAGCGCATCAAAGTTACGGCGAGCGCTCTCGACAACACGGTTGAGTGGGTTTCGTCGGATAGCGTTACCGCGGCGGGGAAGTACAACCTGCTGCGCGTGACCACTACGCCGCAGATCAATAGCGATTCGACCCATCTCGTCTCGGGAGATAGCGTTAAGGCGACGGCGCAGGCCAAGCGCGCCGACGGTTCGGCCACCAACGGTATCGACGTCACCGGTCAGGCGACTGTTGCCTGGTATGCGGCGGACGATGCGAAGGCTCCGGAGGCCGACTGGACGCTGCTGCCTGATATGTCGGGCGCCGAGGCGACTGTCTCGGCTTCTGCCGCGGGCAAGTATCTGAAGGCTGTCGCCACGAGCGGCAGCTCGACGGTCGAGCTCGTCTCTGCCAACCCCGTGATCGCCGCGGGCTCGCTTGAGGCTGCAGTCCAAAAGCTCAACGATGCCAATAAGCAGATCGCTGTTGATTACAGCGCCAAGGGCGGCAACGTCAACGATGTTCTGAAGGCGCAGCTTGCCGATCTGGGATTTGCCGACGTTGACGTTAAGGTCTCTAAGGGTGGCGTGCGCTTTAACGCTGAGGACACCAAGGCGAGGGTTGGCATCTCCGACGCTCAGGGTAAGACCAACGGCGATGTGACCTTCTTCTACATCGACCCCAACAATTACACCGGTTTCAACATCGACGACCTGCGTAGTGCTAAGGTCGAGTTTGAGCTGTCGCGCGATGGCAAGACCGTGTATTACCAGCCCAGCAAGACGGTGCAGGTTGCTTGGGACGAGGCTAAGCTGCAAGACCTTCTTGACAGTGCTGCCGAATCCCTGCAGATTGGCTACGCGGCGGGCGAGTCCGCCGATGGCGTGACCCAAAATGTCACGCTTCCGTACAAGGCGGGTTCCGCAAAGAAATTCTCTGTTGAATGGACAAGCTCCGACACCGAGCGCCTGTCTGTTTCTGGTTATAGCTGGGAAGATAAGACGGGTAAGGTTTCGCGCGCATCGAGCGATCGAGACGTGACGCTGACCGCCAAGGTTACGGTTACGAGCGGTGACATCAAGCTTGCCGGCTCGCATGACTTTGTCGTGACCGTCAAGGGCGATCCCGAGAAGGTCAACGCCGACAAGACGGCGCTCCAGGAGAAGGTCGATGCGGCCTTTACCTACGACAACATCAAGTACTCCGGCACCGAAACGGTTGCCAACAAGGATGGCCTGACCGCCGACCTGCAGATGCCGCGCACGAGCACGCTCAATATCGACGGCAAGTACTACAAGGTTGAGTACTCTGCGAGCACCGATGACATCACGTTCAACGGCTACAAGGGCACGGTCTATCAGCCGCTGCCTGGCACCGAGGCAGCGAAGACCAAGATCACCCTCACGGTGACCGATAAGTCGAACGCTGAGGTCACGGCAAGCAAGACCCTCGACTTTGCGATTGCCCCGCAGGACCAGGACGAGCTCGATGCTGAGCTTTCCCTTATGGAGCAGGCTAAGGCCGGCTACGCTGCCGCCATTCTGAATGGCCAGGACGCCAATGCCGTTTCGACCGACATGCACGCGTTCCAGAAAGCGTATCTGGATGCTGACGGCAACCTTGCCTGGAGCTACAACAAGGCAA
This sequence comes from uncultured Collinsella sp., assembly GCA_958348565.1. Classification (GTDB taxonomy): domain Bacteria; phylum Actinomycetota; class Coriobacteriia; order Coriobacteriales; family Coriobacteriaceae; genus Collinsella. The sequence goes on from CATVZP010000003.1 coordinate 33,057, forward strand.
CGACCGATTCGACGTCCCCTGGTATTGTTCCGGTCGATCTGCCTGGCTATGACGCGATGTCCGGGCAGGATTGGCGTCTGTTTAAGTCGAGCAACAGCTCTATTGTCTCCGCAGAGAACCTGAAGGTCACGCAGCCGCAGTACAACACGAAGGTTGTCGTTTCCTCGCGCCTGACGAGCGAGAAGTACGCTCGCTATGCTGAGCGCTATCCCGACAATGCCGCGTATGCCAAGCTTGCGAACCAGGATGTCTCGGCAACACTGACGGTTCTAGGTACAACTGGCGTCGAAGATCCTAATGCCGGAAAGACAATTATCGTTAAAGCGGGCGTGACAGGGCTCACGGGTAACGCTGGCGATTCCGAGCGTTCGCCCGAGTCCATTGTGCCTTTGACTCAGGTTCCCGTTCAGTATGATGATCATAAGACTGCAGAAGACGTGCTCGAGCAAGTGCTCGAGAACGCCGGCTGCACCGATTTTGAGACCAATTCGCTTGGCCTGACTTCACTGAGGACCAAAGATGGTCGCATTCTTGGCTCTGATTGGAATGCCCCCTATCGCTATTGGTCGTTCTATGTCAACGGCGCCATGGCGGATGTCGGCGCGACGCAATATGCCGTTCAGCCGGGAGATACTATCGAATACCGTTACTTTGACGGCTTTGCGGTGCTTACGCACACCGTGACGTTCGACGCGGGCGAGGGCTCCGCGGTCGCCGCGCAGAAGGTCGAGGACGGCAAGGCTGCCGCCAGGCCGGAAGACCCCGCGCGCGAGGGCTACACGTTCGCCGGCTGGTACTCCGATGCGGGGTGCACGCGGGCCTACGACTTCTCGACGCCCGTCTCCGGCGACGTTACCCTGTACGCCAAGTGGACCAAGGATGAGTCCGCCACGGTCTCGGTCGTGGGCGTCAAAAACCCGGAGGCCGCGACGCCGGTGCAGGATGCCTGGCTCAACAGCGTCGCCGTGACATATGCCGCCGACTCTGGCGCTACCGCTTGGGACCTCATCAGGCAGGCGCTCGATGCCGCCGGTCTGGCATACGATGCCCCCACCGAGTCCTGGGGCGTGTTCGTCAAGTCGATTACGTCTGCCGGCGGAGTGGAGCTGGGCACCACTGCAGATTACTCTCGCAGCTGGGGCTTCTACGTCAACGGCGAATCTGCCTCCGAGGGCGTTTCGAGCTACAAGGTTAAGCCGGGCGACTCCCTGTCCCTGGTCTATCTCTATAACTTTAAACAGCCGGCAACCGAGGTCGACGGCGTTGTCGTCGACCCGAGTGCTAAGGGTCCCGACTGGAGCAGCTCGTGGCCCGCGGCCGGAACGGGTGCTACCGATGCCCCGACTCCCACGGGTGCTGCCGAGGAAAAATGGGTCGCCAAGCTCAAGGAGTCGTCCGACTGGTCCACGTATGTCTCCGAACCGATTACCGCCGGCGACTACCTCTTTATCGCGGCGGGCAATTCGCTCTACCAGCGTGATGCCAAGACCGGTGATGTCGTTAAGAGCGCCAAGCTCGTGAGTGCCATCTCGTCTGTGTCCCGCATGGCATACGCAGGCGGTCTGGTGCTTGTCCCATTAGGTGACGGGCGCGTGCAGGCGCTGACGGCAGACGCCCTCACGACCGTTTGGGTGAGCGAGAAGCTGCCCGATGGCAAAGGCGGCGCGCAGCAGTGCCAGGGTAACCTTACGGTATCTGCCGGCAAGGTCTATTTCCAGACGAGCGCCGGCTGGTCCGGACCGGGCGGCTACTCCGTCTGCCTTGACCTGGCGACTGGCAGGACTATCTGGAAGCAGCAGGCTGTCGGTACCAAGGCCAACTACTACTGGACTGGCATGGGAGTGTCGGGAGACTACGGCTTTGTCGGCAACATGGACGGTACGGTCGAGACCGTCGATCTCGCCACGGGCAAGTCGGTCTCGAGCCTGAGCCTTGGCGCCTCCGTGAGGTCCGGGGTCACGGTCGCGCCCGGCGGCAAGGTTATCTACGTCGTCAGCTATGACGGCTACCTGCACAAGCTCGGTGTCGGTACCGCTGGCGTCCTGACGGAGCTCGGTAGGGTTGCGATTTCCAATAGCGGCAAAGACGGCAAGGGCGCCGAGTCGTTCGGCCCCACCTCGACGCCGGTTCTCGCCGGTAACAGGATCTACGTCGGCGGCGTGAGCGCTGATCGAGCGGGTAAGTACGGCAGCTATTACGGTCAGCTGACGGTCATCGATACCGACGACATGTCCGTTATCGCGTCTGTCTCCAAGACGACGACCGGCTACATTTCGGGCGAGGTCAAGTCCACCCCGGTCGTCTCCCAGCAGGGCGACGCCACCTACGTGTACTTCACGGGCAACAACAAGCCTGGGGCGCTCTACCGCTATAAGGTCGGGGATGCGGCCGCCGAGGAGATCTATACCCCCGCTTCGGCCAACCGGGACTATGGCATGTGCACGCCCGCGGTCGGTGCCGACGGCACGCTCTACTACATAAACGACTCGGGCAGCTTGTTTGCCATCGCCGGCAAGGAGGCTCCTGCCGTCAAGACCTTCACCGTTCGCTTTGACACGGGCGGGGGATCGGCCGTTGCGGACCAGGCGGTCGACGAGGGGGGCAAGGCCGTAAAGCCTGCCGACCCCGAGCGCGAGGGCTATACCTTCGATGGCTGGTTCGCCGATGCGGACGGGACGCAGCCGTTCGACTTTGATTCGGCCATTTCGTCCGACGTCACGGTCTACGCCAAGTGGAGCAAGAAGGAAGTTCCCGCAACCATTTCGGTTACCGGCTCGGTGGCTGGCGTCGATGCCGAGAACAAGAGTCAGGTTTGGGCGGACAAGACTACGCTCGAGCTCCCCGAGGGCGCGACGGCGGCCGACCTTTCCGAAGCTCTGTTTGAGCGGGCGGGTCTCGTGTACGACGCCACGCCGGACACCCAGTACGGCTGGAGGCTCAATAGCATTACGTCGCCCGACGGCCGTGTGCTCGGTACCGTCGACATGGGTAACAACCGGTGGGCATACTGGTCGCTTGTGGTTAACGGTGGGTATGCGCAGCTCGGCGCGAGCAGCATCGTGCTCAAGGGCGGCGACGACGTCTCTTGGGTATACGAGGTGCCCGAGGCCCCTGCCATCCACACCGTGACGTTCGACGCGGGCGAGGGCTCCGCGGTCGCCGCGCAGAAGGTCGAGGACGGCAAGGCTGCCGCCAGGCCGGAAGACCCCGCGCGCGAGGGCTACACGTTCGCCGGCTGGTACTCCGATGCGGGGTGCACGCGGGCCTACGACTTCTCGACGCCCGTCTCCGGCGACGTTACTCTGTACGCCAAGTGGACCAAGAATGCCGCCAAGCAGATTACGGTTTCCGCGACGCTTTATGGCGTAGATGGTGACAAGATGTCCCAGCCGTGGGCAGGGGAGGCATCCCTTGCTGTCGATGAGGGCTCAACGATTCAGAAAGTCACCGAGCGCTACTTTGAGAGTCTCGGCATCGATTACCAGCTTATCAACCTGCGTCCGTATGGCTTGGGCGGCGTCGAGCTTTATAGCGTGACGTCGACTGTCGATGGCACAGTTCTGGCCAATTTGTCGACCAGTTACTGGCAGGCATACGTCAACGGCGTCCGCATCGATGACAGTCTGGATGAGGCCAAGCTCAACTCTGGCGATAAGCTCGTTTGGCGCTATCTGGTCGACAGCAAGCGTCCCGCCGAGCTTGTGGACGGCGTTGTCGTTGAGCCGGACGCCGATCGGCCTGTCGATTCCAAATCTGACGCCACTGGCTTTGGAAATGCCGTAACGAATGCCGATACCCCCACGGGTGCCACGGCAGAGGCTTGGACGTTTAACTATAAGCAGTATGTTGGCGGAAGCTATGCAAACGCGAGCGAGCCTGTGATCGTTGACGGCTACATCTATTTGGCGGTTAATGATCAGCTTCTTAAGATTGATTGTCAGACGGGTAAGGTGGCCTCATCTGCCAAGCTCAAGGCGAGCGTAAGCTACACTGCTCGCCCCGTGTATGCAAAGGGCCTGGTCATGGTGCCGCTCAGTGGTGGTTCGGTGCAGGCTCTGACGGTCGACAAGCTCAAGACGGTTTGGATGACTTCGGCAGTAAGTGCCGAGGCCCAGTCGAGCTCTTCGCTAACGGTCGATGGCGACTACCTGTATATTGGGACGGCTGATGGGACTCGTGACATAACCAAGTTCGTCAACGGCTTTGTCGTCTGCATTGACATCCAGTCGGGTAAGGAAGTCTGGAGGCACCATAACGCGAATGAGGGCTACTACTGGACCGGTGGCGTTGCTGTGGATGGCAAGTTCGTGGTTCCCACGTCTTCCGGAACGGTGGAAGTGCTCGATCAAAAGACTGGCGAGGTGTTAGGCGAGCTTTCCCTGGGCGTGACGACAAACTCGAGTATCGTGGTGTCGCAGGATGGCAAGACCATGTATTTGGTCACGCGCGACGGCAAGCTGCATGTGATTTCGTTTGACGATTCGCTGCGGAGTGAGGCGTCGCTGTCCGAAAAGACCGTTGACCTTGGTTTGACGGGCTGCGCGTCGATTCCGACGCTTCTTGATAACAACACGTTGCTGGTTGGTGGCGAAAAGGGCGATTCGTCTGCGTTGGCCATCGTTGACCTTAAGACAATGAGCGTCAAGTTTGTCTCTGGCTCTGACGGTGCGGCGCTGCCCGCGGGCGGCATTAAGGCTGCGCCGCTGGTCTCAAAGCAGGCCGAGGGAACCTACGTGTACTTTACGGTCAATAGCGCCCAGTCTGATAGCAAGGGAAACCGTATTTCCGGCGGCGGTGTGTACCGTTACAAGATGGGTGATGCCGAGGCGACCTTGGCATATGACGCATCTGGTCACAACGAGTACTGTGACTCGCCTGTTGTTTCCGACCGTTACGGCAACCTGTATTACATCAACGATTCCGGCACGCTGTTCCGCCTGAGTGACGGCATTAACGTCGTCCTGGCATATGGTGACGGGTCGTCCTCGAGCTCTGCCGTGTTTAAGGGAAACAAGCTGTTAAAGCCCGCCGACCCCACACGCGAGGGTTATACCTTCGCCGGTTGGTACAAGGATGAGGCCTGCACGGAGGCGTATGACTTTAGCGCTGCGGTGACGGCTGATATGACGCTGTATGCCAAGTGGGTCAAGAATGCCGTTAACCCTGGTGGTAACGGCGACTCTGGTTCCAACGGCGGCTCCAATGGCAATGCGGGCGGCTCTGGCAATGACGGTAACTCCGGTGGCGGCACAAACGGCCAGCAGCCTGGCGGCGCCGTTTCGCCTGGCCAGAAGCCGGTCTCGTCTACCACGACTGCGACCGAGACCAAGGACGGCGAGGATTCCAAGAAGGATTCCGACAAGTCCGATAAGAAGTCTGACAAGAAGGACGACAAGTCTGGCAAGTCTGACGCGGGCTCTTCTGCTGCAACCACCGCCAGGAAGTCCGCTGCGGCTCCGGCACAGGAGTCTGGCTTCAACCCGCTCGCCATTGTCGGCGTAGCGGCTGGCGTGATCGGCCTCGCCATCGTCGGCATGTTCGTGTTTACCAAGCGTCGGTAGGTGAGGGCTGTGTCCAATAAACCTCAGGACGCCGACTCCAAGCAACCCAACTCGTCGTTCATCCAGCTTGACGATACTAAGCGAAAGGGCGTCGCTTCGGCGGCGTCCGCCCCTCGGCGCAAGGCGCTCGTCGGTGCGCTGACGGCTGCCTGCATCGTTCTGATCGTGGTGTCGCTAGGCTTTGTCCGGCCTTCTTCCAGCGGCGCATGGTCCATCGACTGGATTGTGCAGGCCGTGGCGGGGGAGAGCGTCATTGCAGAGGATGCCTCGGGTTCCCGGTCGACTGCCGCTTCGGACAAGACGGGGTCCATGGATTCCAAATCTTCGGATGACTCGAAGGATGAGTCTAAGGATTCGAACGAGTCCGACTCCAAGGACGATTCCGAATCTTCGGACAAGAACTCAAAGAAGGAGTCGAAAGGGAAGAAGTCCGAAGGCAAGGGTGGCAAGAAATCCGGCAACGCATCTGATGGTCAGGGCTCCGAATCCGCCGGTGGATCGAGCTCTTCTGACGGCTCTTCTTCGGATGGCGGCTCGGCAACCGGCGGTGGCTCTGCGTCCAACGGCGGCAGCACCTCTACGGGCAACCAGAGCGGCTCGCAGCAGCCTGGTTACGTTACGGTGACGGTGTCGGTCACATCGAGCGCCGTGGGCAATCCCGTGTCTTCTGGCGGCACCTTTACCTTTAACGAAGGCGCCACCGTTTACGATGCCCTGTGCGCGCTGGGCCTTTCCGTTAACGCGCACGGTTCGTCGTACGGTACGTATGTCGCCGCCATTGGCGGTTTGGCCGAGAAGGAGCACGGCGGTACGAGCGGCTGGATGTACTCCGTCAACGGCATAACGCCCAATACGGCCTGCAGCAACTACGTTCTCTCCAATGGCGACACCGTCGTGTGGTATTACGTAACGGGCTAGGAGCCTCGACATAACACGCCAAACGGGCGGTTCGGACCAACATCCGAGCCGCCCGTTTTTCATGCGAATAGGACTGGGTCGCCGGGTCTCTCGGCAAACAAAAAACCGGTTGGAATGGGAATTCCAACCGGCTGCGAAGCGAGATTATGTTGGGCCGTCTACGACTGCGCGCCCTCGAGGAAGAAGCGGCGGCTAAAGTAGTTGTACCAGGTGACCAGGAATGTGGCGATGGCCTTCATGGCCTGGTAGCCGATGCTCAAAAACGTGACGCCCACAAACATGTACAGGTCGTTGAGGCCCAAACCAATCACCGACAGGATGGTGAAGATCGTGAACTCGCGCTTGCGGCTCATGCCTTCGCGGTGGTCGAACACGTACTTCATGCTGAGCCAGTAGTTAACCACGACGGACGTGATAAACGAGATCGTGGTGCTCATCAAAAAGTCGAGGTGGAACAGCTCGACGAGTGCAATGAGCATGCCCCAGTCGATGCCAAAGGAGATAAGACCCACGACAGCGAACTTGAGGAATTGCTTAGTATGAGGTTGTGCCAGTGCCTTGCGCACGTAATCACATCCAATGCGTTGACGAATCGAGCAGAGGATACTTTAGAGCTTTTGCAGGGGAAACGTAAGGGCTTTGCCAAGAACTATACGAACTCGCCAAATATTCAAGAGGTAATCCGCAAACGTTGCAAATCTTACCGTAAACGAGCGAGGCCCACGAACAACACGGTGCTCGACGCGCGTCATCCGTGGGTCCCGTAGTGCAACGAGGGGACCGAGCTACTTGGTCTCGTCGCCCTCCAGGAAGATCTTTCGGGTCACAAAGTTGTAGACCATAACAAGCGCGGTGGCGCAAATCTTGGCGATATTGGCCTCGAGCCCCAGGCCGGCGTTGAGCGCCAGCACGATACCGTCGTTGAGGGCCAAGCCGATCACGGACAGCACGACAAAGATGATGAACTCGCGGCGGCGGCTCATGCCCTCCTTGTGCGCAAACACGTACTTCATGCTCGCGACGTAGTTAAAGATGAGCGAGACGATAAAGCCGCTGGTATTGGCGATCAGGATATTAAGGCCCAGGCCGTAGTGGAGCAGATTCATGATGCCAAAGTCGATGATCGTGGCGACGACGCCGACGACGCCAAACTTCATGATCTGCGCAAGGAGCTTTTGCATGGTACCTGCCTTAGGGTGGCGCCGGAGCGCCGCGGGGATGACGAACTCAGCAAGTTTAGCCAATCCCCGCAGGCGGGGCTAGGCGCGCTCCTCGATAGCACCGTTTCTATATGCATCGAGCAGTTGGCGTAGGTCCTGGATCTGGCTGCGGATCTTGGCACCGGTATCGGTGTCGCTTACCATGCGGCGGCGGTCGGCCTCGTCAAAGCGGTTGGTCTCGCTCTCGATGTCTACATTGCGGGTAAGTGCCTCGGCAACCGTGGTAAAAGCTTGGTGCGACTTTAGGCGACATCCGCGCGAGCTGGAGATAAGCGTGTAGCCGGCGATGCCCGTCTTGGGGTGGTAGGCGCGGCAGAAGCCGCCATCGATGACCAGCAGCTTGCCCTCGGCGCGGATGGGCTGCTCGCCCTTGGTGGTTTTAACGGGTGTGTGGCCGTTGATGATGTGGCCAGTCGGCGAACATGCCATGGGGGCAACGCCGAACTCGCGCATGATGTCGTCGCAGACCGAGGGCGACTTGGTAAGCGTAAAGTACGGGTCCATCGGCTCGACCCAGGTGCTCTTATCGGCGATATAGGCGCGCTCAAAGGTACGCACCAGGCGTCCGCTGGCGGGTGAGTTAAAGCCGATCCACAGGTACCACATCCAGTCGAGGGCGTCGCGGTCGCCCACGCGCCAGGCGCGGCGGGCGATGCGGTCGCAAAAATCGAGATAATCACGGCCGGCGTGCCAGGTGCCCAGGCAGTTCATGCTGCTAAAGGTGCCGTCTTCGTTGAGCGGCGCGCAGCCATGGAACAGCAGGTTGCCGTTGGTGACCTTGTACATCGAGCCGTGGCTATAGAGGAAATCGATATGGCGATGCAGGTGATCGGCGGTGACAAACTCGGACACGAGCTTGTCCATGATGTGCTGTTCCTGGGGCGTGAGCATGTAGGGGTCCGCCGGATCGACGGTGGGGAAATCGTTGGTCGTGAGCGGCCACACACTGCCGTCGGCAAGCGTGACCGTGCCGGTGTCGTGGTCGATCTTGTCGAGCAGCAGGCGGTCGGTCATGTCGAACTCGGGGTGGCGCTGGATAATCTGGCCCTCGAGCTTAAAGAGCAGGACGTTAATGGCCTTGATCAGCGGGGTGATGGACTCACCGGCGGTGTAGGTGGCATCGGCAAAGGCGACGAGCTCGCGCAGCGAGATGCCGTAGTCGTTCTCGAGGATCTCGTAATTGTCGTAGCGCAGGTTGTTGCGCAGCACCGTGGCGATGCAGGCGGGCTCACCGGCCGCAGCACCCATCCACAGCAGGTCGTGGTTGCCCCACTGGATGTCGAGCGAATGGTAGGTGAGCAGGCGGTCCATAATCTTGGCAGCGCCGCCGCCACGGTCGAAGATATCGCCCACCAGGTGCAGGTGGTCGACGGCCAGGCGCTTGATGAGCGAGGCGAGCGACTCGATAAAGTCGTCGGCGCTTGCGGTCTCTAGGATGGACTCAACGATGCGCTCGTGATAGCGCACACGATAGTTGTTCTCGTCCGGATGCGTGTGCAGCAGCTCGTCGATGATGTAGGCGTAATCGCGCGGGATAGCCTTACGCACCTTGGAGCGCGTATAGCGGCTCGAAAGCGAGCGGGCAACCATGATGAGCTGGTCGAGCATTGTCTTGTACCAGGTGGGGGAGTCCTCGCGCCGGCTGCGGACCAGCTCGATCTTCTCGCGCGGGTAGTAGATGAGCGTGCACAGCTCGCCCTTTTCGTCAAAGGAGAGCGTGTCGCCAAAGATCTCGTCGACATGTTCGCGCACGACACCCGAGCAGTTGTTGAGGATGTGCATAAAGGCTTCGTACTCGCCGTGCACGTCGCTCATAAAATGCTCGGTGCCTTTGGGCAGGTTGAGAATGGCCGAGAGATTGATAATCTCGGTAAACGCGGATTGCTCGGTGGGAAATTGTCTCGACAGCAGACGCAGATACTTAAAGTCTTGCGGGTTGCGATCGAATGCGACCATGAAACACCTTCCAATATGGTTGGTAAAACTGATAAACATCGTCAAACGTTTATCAGTATGCGCCGGCTTTGTTTCGATTTAGCGCCGGTGGCTGAATTGTCGGCTGAACGGTTTGCTAAATCGATTTAGTTGAGGTTGATATGTCGGTTAAGTGGAGACGAAGGGGATGATTTTGCTCATGTTGGCCCATGGCGGGGATGGGGATGTTGGTGATAAAGATATTCAATGCCAATGGTTCGAATTGGTAAATAGTGGACATTTGTATCGTATTTAGGCTTGCTGTGCAATAATTTGCGTAGCAATACTTAAGGAGCCTCATATGAGTGATTTTGTCCTGACCTGTGAATCCGCTGCTGACCGAACCCGTGAGTTCTTTGCGTCGCGCAATATCCCTGTCGTGTGTTTTCACTACGAGATCGACGATGTTGTCCATGACGATGACCTGTATCAGTCGATTTCACCGGACGAGTTTTTTGCCCAGATTGCCGCGGGCGCCATGCCCAAGACGTCTCAGGTGAGCGTGGGTGAGTACGAGGAGTTTTGGGAGCCGTTTGTTGCCGAGGGTAAAGACGTGCTGCATCTGACGCTGTCGTCGGGTATTTCGGGTACGTATGGTTCGGCTTGCGTTGCGGCGCAGATGCTCGCGGATCGCTATCCTCAGGGCGGCAAGGTGCGCGTCATCGATTCGCTGGCGGCGTCTTCGGGCTTTGGCCTATTGCTGGAATATGCCGCCGACGTGCGCGATAGCGGCGCTTCGCTCGACGAGACGGCCGCTTGGATTGAGGAGCATAAACTCTACCTTCACCACTGGTTCTTCTCGACCGATCTGTCGAGCTACCTGCGCGGCGGTCGCATTTCAGCCGCGAGCGCGATCATCGGCACGGCGCTTAAGATTTGCCCGCTTATGACGGTCGATTGCGAAGGCAAGCTGTCGCCACGTGAGAAGATCCGCACCAAGAAGCGCGCGATTTCCGAGATGGCTAAGACCATGATGGCGCACGTGCAGGACGGTGCGGATTATTCGGGTAAGTGTATCTTGTCCCATTCGGCGTGCCGCGAGGATGCCGAGGCCGTTGCGGCACTGATTGAGGAACAAGTCCCGCAGCTCAAAGGCAAGATTGAGATCAATAGCATTGGTGCTCTGATCGGTTCGCACACCGGACCTGGTACGGTGGCGCTCTTCTTTATGGGCGACAAGCGCGTGGATTAATTCGCCCCATCACGTTGCTGCATGATTGCTCAAACGAAAACGGCCTGCCTCACCTTTGTGAGGCGGGCCTTGCTGTTTGGGTTAGCGTTTCTTGCCGCGGAAGAAGAAGCCGTGGAGCGATGGCTTGAGGCCGCGGTTGGCGCGGCGCTCCTCGATATGATCGTGGATCGAAGCGACGCGCTCGATAACCTCGTCGGGAATCGGCACGTCGGGATTCATGTTCTCGACCTGGCTGACCTCGGCGGCGGCAACCTGGTCGATAATGGGCACATCGTCGTGCGAGATGACGGGCGTGGCGTCTTCCTTCATCTTGCGGTAGCGCTGCATCATGTCGGTCTGTAGCTGCTGGGCCGAAGGCGGCGTCCAAATGATGGCGTTGGCGCCGGCGGCGATGGTCTCGCGGATGTTCTCGGGTGTTTTGCCGCCCGGTGCGATGAGCGGCAGGTTGGGATAGTGCTCGCGCAATTCGCGTAGGACCTGCGGCGTGTTCTTGCCGGCCGCGATGTTGAGGATCTTGGCGCCGGCGCGCACTTTGGCATGCGCGTCATCGTCGCAACGTACGACCGTGGCGATGACGGGGATGTCGGCGATGTTGGTGATGTGCTCGACCATCTCGGCAGTGGCGGGGGAGTTGACCACGCAGCCCGCCGCGCCCTGCATCTCGGAGACGGCTGCCATCTGTACGGAGCGCTTACCGGTCGTAGTTCCGCCGCCCACGCCTACAAAGACCGGGCACTCGGCGACGGTCAGCAGCGCCTGCGTAATGGCGGGCTGCGGCGTGAAGGGGTAAACGGCAAAGACAGCATCGGCGTTGGAGTTGCGGATAACCGCGACATCGGTGGTGTAGATAAGCGACTTGATACGACGACCGAAGAGCGTAAAGCCGCTGGCCTCCTCGATCTCGTCGGGCATGCGGAGGGCCGCCTTGCGCAGACGCCCGTCGATGGGCAGCGGCTCCATGGGGAGCAGTCCGTTGGGGGTCACGGCTACCTGGGGCTCGGTGAACTCGTCTGCGAGCTCGACCTCGGAAAAATCGACCGAGGCGACGATGTCCTCGTGAACCTCGGCGGGAACATCGATGGGGGCTTGGTCGTTAGTCGCGGCAGGCGCGTCGAAGGAGCTGGTGCCGACAAAGGCGTCGACGCGCTCGTTTAGGTCGTTAAGGGTATTCATGGGGGCTCGATTCTATGCGATGGTGGCCGGCAGGGCGCCGGCAGCGTTGTGCTTGCTAAATCGTTTGACGAGTTGATTTTTCCCCACCGCGCCATCCGTTAGACCGAAGGGCCGGCGAACGTGAAGGAGCTGTGGTGGCGGGTATTGAGGTGCTATCTTGAATGTCCCGTTTAAAAGAGAGGTGACGCGGTATGGAATTCACAGCAATGTTGGGCTCGATTGGCCTGTGTGTGGGCGCAATCGTAGCCGCCGCGGTCATCTACTTTGTGGTTACGGCCATTAAAGGCAAAAGAGCCGAGCGCAAGGAACGCGAGGCACTTAAGCAGCACCGTGACCAGCAGGACAAGTGCGCACGGAGATAGTTTGTTGAGTTTTGAATCCGTGCGCTAGCTGCGTTTTCGGATCAGGGCGATGTAGAAGCCCTCAAAGTCGCGGCCGGGCGGGATGGTGAGCGTGCCGGGCATGCCGTTGGTGATGGCCGATACCTGACCCGCTGCGATTGCCTCGGTGAGAGCGTTGGACTCGATGCGCGGCTCCTCACTGGCTTCCTGGGCGCGGCGTGCTTCGCTTTCACTCGGCGTGCCGTCGAGGGGAATGAGCTCGCAGTCCATATGCTTGTCGAGGGCCTCTTGCAGGGCGTCCTCGTTTTCCTGCGGCATGATCGAGCAGGTGGAATAGACGAGCGTGCCACCCGGCTTGAGAGCGCCCATGGCGCGGTCCAGAAGCGCGCGCTGCGAGCGGGCGCACTTGCCAAGCAGTTGCTCGGTCAGGCCGCGCAGGCTTTTCTCGTTGCCGCTGATGACGGTGCCCGTGCCGGTGCAGGGGGCGTCGAGCAGAATGCGGTCAAAGCGGAAGAACTCGTCGAGCTCGCGTGCGTCGATACGCATGACGGGCACGTTTTTGGCGCCCTGGCGGTGGAGGTTGGCTTCGAGCTTCTCGGCGCGGGGAATGCTCATCTCGCAGGCCGTGAGGTGTGCCTGGCCCTGGGTGAGGGCGGCGACCTGCGTCGTCTTGCCACCGGGGGCCGCGCACATGTCCAGGATGTCCTCGCCGGCTTGAGCGCCCAGGACCAACGGTGGCATCATGGACGACAGGCTCTGCAAGTAAATCTTGCCGTCGCGGTAGATGTCGAGGTCCCACAGGTCGGAAACCTGGGCCTCGGACAGGATGAAAGCGTCCGGGTACCAGGCAACGGTTTGGTGGGCGATGCCGGCCTCGTCGAGTGCAGTGGCGATGTCCTCGGCGGTCGCCTTGAGCGTGTTGGCGCGCAGTGTGACTGGGCGTGTGGCCGCGGCACCGAAGCCCTCGATCATGAGCTCGGCATCGGTGGGCGTGTAGGCGCCGGCGACCGTGTCGACCATAAAGCGCGGCAGGTCGGCGGCGCAGGGAAGGGCGGCAAGCTGGTCGGAAAGCTCGGTAGCGGCAAACTGCCTGAGCTTGAGCTCGGCCTTAACCTGCTTTTTTTGCTTACGACGACGCGGCTTGGACATCCGTCTTTCCTTCCCGTCCCAAATTGATTACTTTCCGGGCACGCCGCTACTGGCGTGCTTTAGTACTGGCTCTCGTGCTTGCTGAAGAAGTCGAAGCGCGGGGGCAGCGGCTTTACGCGGTGCTCGCCGGGCTTCTCGCCCAGGCTCTCAACAAACTCGTCCGTGGAGGCGAAGATGTTGTCCCAGCTAAAGAAGGCGACCGGATCGGCGTCGAAGTACTCGCAGATGAGCTCGCAGCCGGCCGGGACGATGCCGTGCATGAGCACGGTCGCTATGCGCAGCTCGGTAAAGGCGTCGACGAGGGCCTGCGTCATCGCTGCATTGGCCGGCTCGCCCTCGAGCTTGTTGGCGGCCTTGGAGGCGTCGCTCCAGCGCTTGTTGGCGGCACGCAGGTAGTCATCGCACACGGCGAGCGCGCGGTGCGTTTCGAACTTGTACATGGCCTGCTCAAAGGCGAGAGCTGCCTGCTCGGCGGCTTCGACCACGGTGGCGGAGGCGGCACCGGCGGGGATGCAGCCGTTGCGATAGGGGCTCTCGTCGCCCTCCTTGATGGCGACGCCGTAGAAGCAGCTGCGGGCCAGGCGGTTGAAGACGCCGGTCAAAAGGGCGCTCTCCTTAAGGGCCGGATCGATGACGCGCTTGTCGTCGCAGGCACGCACCTCGTTGCCGTCCTTGTCCTTGCCGGTCACGCGCGTGTCGTATGCCTTGGGACTAAAGCTTACCGGCTTCTCGGACAGGCCGAGCGACAGCCAATGTGCACGCATCTGCTCGCAGGTGTAGTGGTTGAGCAGGTCGTCTGCCGGCGGGGGAGGCGTCTGCGAGGACGAGCTCGCCTTTTTGCCCATGTAGAGCAGGTGGTAGCAGGCGCTGACGGTGCTCTGCGTGAGGCCCCAGCCCAGGGCCTCCCACATGGCGGTCTGCGCGATGCAGTAGAAATAGATGTTGTCCTGACCGATGAACTGGTAGATCTGAGCGTCGTCAGAGCACCACCAGTCGCGCCAGTCGAGCGAGCTGTGCTGGTAGGTGGGCGCGGGGACCTGCGTGGAATCGGCGGCGGGCTCGCCCATGAGGGCGGCGTCCTGGGCGGCGACGCCCTCGGTTACGCCGGCGGCCTTGGCATCGCGTGCGAGCACGGTGCGGGTGTAGCTGATGGGCGCCCACAGGCTCTCGGGCCAGCACCAGCAGGTGACGTCGTTCACGCCGTCGACCTCGGGCACCGGAACGCCCCAGTCGATGTTACCGGTGATGCGGAAGGGCACGAGCGCCTTGCCGCTGCGGAAGCGCACGCCGCCGTTGGCGAGCACCGCGTGGGCGTCGTCGCGCTCCTTCCAGCTGGGGAAGGTGACGGTAAAGCTGCTCTTGTTGCCCTCGGGCTCCAGCACGGTGTGCTCGGGGAGCTGGTCCTCGACAGCATCGAAGGCCTCACGGAACTTGTTCTGAATATAGAGCTGTGCCGGCAGCAGCCACTCCTCCATGGTCTTGGAGACCACGGAGCGAACCTGCGGGTTCTGAGCGAGCTTGGCGGTGTAGGTCTTCATAAAGTCGAGGTAGGCCGGCAGGTCGAAGTAGAGGTTGTCGACCGGGCGCAGCTCGGGTACCTCGCCGGTGAGCTGGCTCTTGGGCGCGATGAGCTCCTCGGGCTCAAACTGGTGGCCCAGGTCGCACTCGTCGGCATAAGCCTTCTCGGACTTGCAGCCCTGAATGGGGCAGCGGCCGATGACTTGGCGACCGTTGAGGAACGTGCCGGCCTTGGCGTCGTAGAACTGCAGCGTGGAGCGCTTGGAGATGGTGCCCTGCTCGTGCAAGCGCTCGATAATCTCAGCGGTCACCTCGTTATGGATCTGGGCCGCCGGCTCAAGGCCCGAGCCGCCGTAGATGTCGCAGCTGATGTTGTAGTTGTTGAGGGTCGCGGCCTGGCGGGAGTGATTGGACTCGACATACTCGCCGATGGACTTGTCGTAGCCTTCGTTCTCCTTGAGCTTGCGGTAGCTTTCCATGATGGGCGAGCCGTAGCAGTCGGTGCCCGAGGTGAAGATGACGTTCTCGCGGCCCAGGCGGTCGCGCAGGAAGCGGGCGAAGAAGTCGGCCGGGACAAAGACGCCGCCAACGTGGCCAAAGTGAAGGCCCTTGTTGCCGTAGGGCTCGCCGGCGGTAACGATGGCGCGGCGAGGCCAGCTGGGACGGTCGTTCATGGAGTATTTGGATGCCATGGGACTCCTTCGCATATGGTGAGAGCGCGGCCGGGCGCAAGGCCTGACGACGCGGTGGTCAATTCGTGCATATCGTTCGACATTATCGCACATGCGGACGGGTACGTGGCAGGGGCGCTATCCTAAGATGCTATGAATGAGATTTCCAACATACATGCGTTTGAGGACGAGGATTTTCTGCACGCCTGCTTTGTGTGGGGGATGGCCGTGCTCGGCGCATTTGCCGTGTGCCTGGTGCCGGTGTTTATGCTGATGGGCGGGCCCGCGGATCTGGATGCGGCTGACGCGGGTGGTTGGACGGCTATCTTGGGCTGGCTAGTCGGCTTGGCTGCGGTTTCGGCGGCGTCATTTGCCGCGCACGAGTTGGTGCACGGCGTGTTCTTTAAGCTGTTTGCGCCCGCCGGTGCTCGGGTGACCTTTGGGGCAAATCTCGAAACCTGCATGATTTACGCCTGCGCCGAGGGCGTGGTGTATTCGCGCCGGCGGTACGTGGCAGTTTGCCTGGCGCCGACGGTTGTTGTGACGGCGGCGTTTGCCCTAGGGTTTGCGCTCTCGGGCTATCCGCTGCTGTGCTACTTGGCGGCTGGTCTGCACTTGTCGGGCTGTGTGGGCGACTGGTATTACGTGCGGACCATTCTGCGCGACCGCCGCATTGTCGCCTGCGAGGACACGTCCTTTGGCGTGCGCTTTTTCGCAAGGTAGTCTTTTTGGGATGATTTTTCTGGGACGGGGATTTAAAAATCATTAGGTACGCAATGATTTTTTAATCCCCGTCCCAGAAAAATCATTGTGGGAGAGGAGATGTTGATGAAGCCGTTGCTGTTGCACGCCTGCTGTGCGCCGTGCTCGCTTGAGCCGGTTCGCCTGCTGCGCGAGGAGGGGTTTGAACCCACAATCTGCTGGACCAACCCCAATATTCAGCCGCGCGATGAATGGCAGCGCCGCCTGGACGAGCTGCGCCGGTGGTGTGCCGACGGCGGCATCGAGCTTATCGAGGCAGGGGAGGACCGCGAGCGCTGGGAGACCGGCGTGGCACCGCTGGGTGCCGATCGACCCCGTCGCTGTCGCGCGTGCTATGCCTTGCGCTTGGCCGAGGCGTGCCGCGTGGCCCAGGAGCGCGGGTTTGAGTTTGTGGGCACGACGCTCGCCGTCTCGCCGTATCAGCTGTTCGAAACCTGCAATGATGTGTTGGAGCGTCTGGCTGCCGCTCGCGGTCTCACTCCGGTGATTCGCGATTTTCGTCCGTATTATCCCGAGGCCACGCGTCGCTCGCGCGAGCTTGGCATGTATCGGCAGAACTACTGTGGTTGCCGCTTCTCGGCTGTCGAGGCGGCCATGGACCGCGCCCGTATCCGCGACGAGCGCAAAGCCGCCAAAAAGTAGTTCATTTGGGACGTCAGCCTGCTAGGATGTAGAGCGGACTTTAGCTATATAAGGAGTATCCGACGTGTCTATGCGTACCGATGATTTTGACTATAACCTTCCTGAGGAACTGATTGCCCAGGCGCCTGCCGAGCCGCGTGACTCCTGCCGCCTGCTGGTGGTTGATCGCAAGGGCTCCCAGGCGGGAACGCCGCTGGAGCACGGCGGTACCGTCGAGCACCGCATCTTCCGTGACATCATTGACTACATCGAGCCGGGCGATGTGCTCGTCATCAACAAGACGCGCGTGATGCCGGCCCGCCTGATCGGTCGCAAAGCCGGCTCGGGTGGCGTGGTCGAGACGCTGCTGCTCAAGCGCCGCGAGGATGTTGACCCGCTGGGCCATGTTTGGGAGTGTCTGGTCAAGCCGGGCAAGCGTCTGAAGCCCGGTGCTCAGATTGAGTATCGCGCCGGTGGCGCCCATGCGCCCGAGGGCGCGCCCGTGGTGCTGACGGCCGAGGTCATCGACTTTGTCACCGATAGCCGTGGCGGCCGTCTGGTGCGCTTCGAGCCGGCCGGTTGCAATGCTGCCGGCGAGCCGCGCACGCTCGACGAGGCCATCCACGCCGCCGGTCACGTGCCGCTGCCGCCCTACATTACCGATTACGAAGGCGATCCCGAGAAGTACCAGACCGTCTACGCCATGAAGGAGGAGCATTCGGCCGCTGCTCCCACGGCGGGCCTGCACTTCACGCCCGAGCTCATGGCGGCTATCGAGGCTAAGGGCGCGAAGTTTGCCGCTGTCGAGCTCGAGGTCGGTATCGATACCTTCCGTCTGGTGGAGGAGGACGACCCTACGCAGCACGTCATGCACACCGAGCGCTACCACGTATCGCAGGAGGTGGTCGACGCCGTGCATAAGGCTAAGGCCGAGGGGCATCGCGTGATCGCCGTCGGCACCACGGCGGTGCGCTCGCTCGAGAGCGCGTTTGACGCGGACGCGCCGGTGTCCGATCCGGCTGTGACGGCGCGCTATTTTGAGGGCCGTGAGGACGGCGCCGATACACTCGGCCGCGGTGACATCGTGGTGCGCGAGAACGCGACGACACAGCTCTACCTCATGCCTGGCTCGACCTATCACGTGGTCGACGCGCTGATCACGAACTTCCACGTGCCGCGCTCCACGCTCATGATGCTCGTAAGCGCGCTTGCCTCCCGCGACCAGATCATGGATGCCTACGCCGCCGCCATCGAGGAGCGCTACCGCTTCTTCAGCTTTGGTGATGCCATGCTCATTCAGTAGGTTACGGCGTTTTCCAAACGCCGTAACCGGCCGACGCTGCAAACGCCCCTAAGCGGCAATCTGACGTTCAATCGTCGGGCATGACCAGAAGGTCAATGCCCTCCTCTTTCACGTCACCTTGGTCGCTTAGGGGCGTTTTCGCTGTCCGCGCCAAAACATCGGCGTTGCCGTGGTTCACTCGGCACCTGGGGACGTTCCTTTTGTGCCGGCACTTGGGGACAGTCCTTGCGCCGATCTAAATAAGTTGCGGTGAGATAGTTCTTGAATTGGCCTTTTTCAGGGCTAGATAGGAACTATCTCACCGCAACTGCGTTGGGGCGTTTTTGGCAGCGGGTTTACTTGCTCGCGAACAGCCAGATCAGGATGATCACCAGAATCACGGCGATGATGCAGGCGATGGCTCCGGTGAATTTGACGCGTGAGTCGCGGGTTCGCTTGCGCACGTCGTCTTCGGTGGCCTCGAGTTGGGCAACTTCGCGCTCGGTCTCGGTATGCTCGGCCTTGTCGCGCGCCAAGGACCCGGCGAGCGATTCGGTGATCTCGGGATGGTCGTGCACCTCGGTCGCCTGCTCGATAATCGACTGCGCATGCGCGGCATCTGCCCGGGCGTTTGCGATGGCCTGCTCTTGCTCGCGGCGTGCCTTGTCCTGCGTGGCGATCTTTTCGCGCAGCTCGCGCTGGCGCGTCGCGGCGGTAGTTTTTGCGGACTGCAGCTCGTCGCGCGCGGCATCTGCCTCAGCCGTTACGGCCTGGTGCGCGCGTTTAGCGTCGGCGATGGGGGCCTGTGCCTGCTCGACGGCCTGCTCGGCGGCGGCAAGTGAATGCTCAAGATCGGCAGTCACGCGCGGAATATCTTCCTCGGCCTTGCGGAGGGCGTCGGCAGCGTCGGAGATTTGCATAGACAACTCGTTGGTGCGTACGGTGTAATTGGCGGGATTTGCCGAAGGGTTGCGTTGCAGCTCGGCATACTCGCGACGCAAGGTCTCGAGCTGTGCGCGCGTAGCATCGGCAGTTTGTCGTGCGGTGGCGACACCGGCATCGCGCTCAGCCTTCACTTTGTCGCGGATACGCTTGGAATCCTCAAGGCGACGAACGAGGCGGTTGCCGGTCTCGCGCGAGCTCGCCTCGCGGGCTTCCACGGCGTCGAGTGCAGCCTTCAGGCGGAGCTCGGTCGCATCGTCCTCTGCCTTCATTTGCTCGAGCTGACCCTTGAGCTCCGTCGCTTTGGCGGCATGGGCATCACGGTTACTTTCAGCTGCCGCAGCGGTCTTTTGTGCCGCGGCAATCGCCTGGCGTTGATCGGCGATGATCTGATCGTAGCGGCCTGCGATGTCCTGGCGCGTCTCGAGCTCCTCTGCCTGGTCGGCGATGCGCTGCTCAAGCTCGGCTAAATGGGCGCGGGCATCGGCGAGTGCCTTCTTGGCGGCGTTCATCTCGCGCATGGCCGACGCGCCCTGGGCGATAAAAGTGCCCACGGCGTTAGCGGTATTTGAGACGGCGCTCCCCAGGTCGCGGCTCGTGGCGGGGGCGTGCGAGGTGGTCGGGTGTACGGCCTCGGCGGCATTCGTATCGGCAGTCTGCGGCGCGGCGATATTGCCGGTGCCGCCTTCAATCACGGAAAAGCCCGCTGCATGCGGGTCGACCGCATCGGCGCCGATCGTGGGGTGCTCGAGTTGCAGGAACGAGGGCATGGTGCTGCCCTGGTCGGCAACCGGGGTCTCGCCGGGCACAAACGTCGAGGCAGCCTCGGCGGCTTCCTCTTCCTCGGCGTCGACATCGGCATCGGCGACAGCGTCCTTCATCGCTTTGACGGCATCCATCATGGAGTCCATGACGGCGTCGAGCTCTTCTTCCGAAGACACCTCGATGGGGCCCGCTGGTTGCGGGGTGGCGTCCTTTTCGGGGGCGTCGTCCTGAGCGGCCGAATCGCCGTTTTGCTCGTCGGCATCTTCGGTCGCAGGGGTTTCCGCCGCAGCGCCGTTATCCAGAGTGGCGTCGTCGACGTCGGTATCATTGCAGGTCGCAGCGTCAGTATCTGCGGCGACGTCTGCGGAATCATCAATATGCTGCTGAGTCTGGGGGTCCAGCTCGTCTGTCATAGGCATGTGCTCCTCATCGTTGTTTGTCACCCTATGATAAAGTCTCGCGCCGACATCCCGCGCGCCGCAGCAAAGTTTCAAAACGTGTTCGATGGCTCGCGTCGATAGCAAAAACTCGGCCACTTTATCCAGTTTGTACTTGACAATCCCTTCGCCGAAAGACGTTATGCCGTTCGCCTGCCGAGGCCTTTTCTTTTCACTTGAAGAAGCTAAAGTTGCATTTCAGCTTTTGGCGCGTTTATTTTGGATGCGCGCAGTCGGCGGGCGTGCCCGTCGCGATTTTGAAAGGACTTCGTATGGGACTTTTCACTGGTAAGACCGTGATCGTCACCGGCGGCGGCAAGGCCACGCTTAAGGACGGCTCTGCTGGCTCCATCGGCTACGGCATCGATATCGCTTTTGCCAAGGAGGGCGCGAACCTCGTCATCACCGGCCGCAACGTCGCCAAGCTCGAGGCCGCCAAGGAGTCTCTTGAGGCCGAGTACGGCGTCAAGGTTCTGCCTGTTCAGGCCGATGTCTCGGCTGGTCAGGACAACGAGGCCGTCGTGCAGAACGTTATCGACAAGGCGATTGAGGAGTTCGGTCGCATCGACGCCGTCGTCAACAATGCTCAGGCCAGCGCCTCGGGTGTGACCATCGCCGACCACACTATGGACCAGTTTAACCTGGCCATTTACTCTGGCCTGTATGCCACCTACCTGTACATGCAGAAGGCCTATCCGCACCTGAAGGAGACCAAGGGCTCCGTGGTCAACTTTGCCTCGGGCGCCGGCCTGTTTGGCAACTACGGCCAGTGCAGCTATGCTGCCGCCAAGGAGGGCATCCGCGGCCTGACCCGCGTCGCCGCCAACGAGTGGGGCAAGGACGGCATCAACGTCAACATTGTGTGCCCGCTTGCCTGGACTGCTGCGCTCGAGAACTTCCAGGATGCCTATCCTGAGGCGTTCAAGGCCAACGTCCACATGCCGCCGGCGGGCCACTACGGCGACGTCGAGAAGGAGATTGGCCGCGTGGTCGTTCAGCTCTGCGGCCCCGACTTTAAGTACATGAACGGCGAGACCGTCACCCTCGAGGGCGGTATGGGCCAGCGGCCCTAAGAGTTACGGCGTTTTACCAAACGCCGTAACGGGCCGACGCTGCGCGGTCACCAGAGCGACAATTTGTCATTCAAAGAGGGCGGCATGACCAGAAGGTCTATGCCGCCCTCTTTTCATGCCAACTTGTTCGCTCTGGCGACCGCTCGCTGACGTTGCCATAACATCGGCGTTGCCTTTGTTGATGTAGTCGTTGGGTGTTCCTATAGTTTTGTCAACCGTCGGGGCTACTCCCGGTAGGG
>CATVZP010000004.1 GCA_958348565.1 uncultured Collinsella sp.
TGGTATACGGGTGCACCATCGACGTCTTCAATACAGAAGATATCAGTGCGGAATGCGGCGGTGAGTTCCGTCTATTGTTTATGGTTGACGAAGTGGGTCAGTTTATTGGCTCCGATGCTGGTGTCAGCAAGGACCTCATGCTGTCGCTGCAGACACTTGTGGAGGGCTTGGGCAATCGCTGCGGCGGTCGCGTGTGGGTCATGGTAACCAGCCAGGAAGCCATTGATGGAAACGCGATGTTCGTTGGCAGCGACTTTTCCACGATTCAAGGTCGTTTTAACACGCGTCTTTCGCTCTCCAGTTCTAGTGTGGACGAGGTTATCCAACGCCGTGTGCTGCAAAAGAACAACTCTGGCGTGGCTAAGCTTGAGCAGGGCTACGAAGCCCAGAGCGCCGTACTCAAAAATATATTTGCCTTCGACGGCTCGCGTAGCGACCTGATCGGCTACTCCAGTCGCAAAGACTTTACGGACAGCTACCCCTTTGTGAACTATCAGTTTAAGGTGATGCCCGACGTTATGACCGAGGTGCGCAAGCACGGCGTTAAGGCAAAGCATATGTCAACGGGCGAGCGCTCCATGCTTTCGGCTTTCCAGGAATCGGCTCAGGCCATCCAAGAGCAAGAGCTGGGCGCCCTAGTGCCATTCTGGCGCTTCTTTGAAACTATCGCCAAGGATTTGGAACATGGCGTGATTCAGACGGTGACGCGTGCCGAGCGTGCAGCGGAAGACGGTCTTGGCCTTCAGACCGAAGACGTCAAGATTCTTAAGCTGTTGTACTTGATCCGCTATATCGATTACATCAAGTCCAATATCGAGAATATTTCCATCCTTATGGTCGATCGTATGGACGTGGACAAGGTCGCTCTTAAGAGCTGCGTTAAAGACTCGCTCGACCGCCTGGTGCGCGAGAACTATGTGGCTCGTCAGGGTGATACCTACAATTTCCTTACCGATGAGGAACAACGCATCTCGCGCATTATTAACGATACGTCGGTAGATGCGGCCCTGATTATCGAAAGTATTAAAAAGACGATCTTCGAAGGTGTCTACAAAGATAAAAAACTGCGCGTGGGAGCAAATGATTTCCCCTTTGATCGCTATGTAGACGATTCGGCCTATGGCGTGGTTCAAGGCGGTATGAAGCTTAACGTGGTCACAGTGGCAAACGACCTCTCACGTGCCGATGATGCCGAGCTTGCCGTTAAGTCTGCCAACATTGCGCTGGTGGTGCTTGCCGACGACGTGGACTACTTCGATGACCTGCAGAATGCGGCTAAGATTCGCAAGTACCGCAAGACCATCAATACCGAGGAACTGCAGCCTTCGACCCAGCAAATTGTCCAGGCAAAGATGAAAGAGGCCTCGTACGCCGAGCGCGAGGCGACGGAGCTGCTGAAAGAGGCCGTGTTGCACGCCCGCGTGGCCGTAAACGGCTCCATGGTTAACATCCGCGCCACCAAGCCTGCTGACGTGTTCGAGCAGGCCTTGTCTAAGCTGACGGATGCCATCTTTACCAAGGCCGACTACATCGCCGACCCTGCCAAGACCGATGACGACATTCGCGCCACGCTGCGCGGTGCCAACCAGGTGGCGCTCGACGGCCAGAGCTCCCAGAACGCCCGCGCCGAGAAGGAGGTCGCGGACTTTTTGCATCTGCAGACGCGTATGTCGCTTAACACGACCATGGGCGACCTGCAACGCAAGTTCCAGAACGCCCCCTATGGCTGGCGCGTAATCGACATTGCCAACGTGGTGGCGCAGCTGGTGGTTTCGCAGCGCGCGACCATTACGGCTGCCGGCGCCAATGTTGCCCCCGCAGATCTGCGTATGGTTACCTTCCTGCGCAAGGACGCCGACAAGGCCCAGGTGCGCGAGCGCGTTAAGATGAGCGACGAGCTCATCAAGAAGGTCAACAGGGTGCTTCGCGAGACCTTCGATGCCAAGCGTGACATTTCCAACGAGGACGAGCTTGCCGACACCGTGGTCGAAACGCTTAAGGGCTTTAAGAACGAGTGCGTGGAGCTCACGAACAACAACTTTACGGGCTTGGCCCCGGCCTATCCGTATCCGGGCCTAAAGGTGCTGGACGACGGCATTAAGCTGACCACGCGCCTGTTGGATAACCAGAACGACGCCCAGGCGCTCTTCAATGCCTTTGTAAAGGCGCAGGACGATCTGGACGATTGGAAAGAGGACTACGATCAGGTCGTGTTCTTCTTTGAGAGCCAAAAGCCCGTCTTTGATAAGGCTGTTGAGTTTATGGGCCTTATGAAGGACGAGGGCTTCTACATGGACTCTAACGCCCAGGCGGTCGAGGCTAACAAGCGCATTGAGCGGATTCTTAAGAACCCGCGTCCATACCGCGAGGTCCGAGAGCTCCACGAGCTGATGGAGCCGGTCATGGTGACTCACAAGCAGATGGTCGATGCCAAGCGCAAGGAGATGCTGGACGACATCGCCGCGCAGATCGCCCAGGTACACGAATATGCCCAGAGCCAGGACGGCTATGCCAAGCTGGCCGAGCGCGCTATCGAGAACACAGGTCGCATGGCCAAGTTGTTTGAGAGCCGTGCTCACGCCGCCATCAAGGCAAGCGAGCTTGCCGCACTGAAGCAGCAACTGATTGAGTACTGCGACCGCGCATGCGAGAACATCGATAAAGCTATCGATGAGGAGAAGGCTCGCCAGCAGCGCGAGAGCCGCCGCAAGGAGGTCACGTCCACCGGCGAGATTGTTACCACGATCAAGGGCAACGACAAGGACAAGGACGTCCCGACGACCGCAAAGCCCGAGCCTGCGCCTGCGCCCAGGATTAAAAAGCTGCGTCTGGCCGACCTGGGCGAGCGCAAAAAGCTGGAGAGCGAAAGTGACATCGATGCCTACCTTGGTCAGCTACGCGCTCGTCTGCTTGCCGAGCTGCAGGACAACGACGCCATCCGTCTGAGCTAACCAAGAACCGCCGGGGAAGGGTAGACCGCCATGAACGATACCGCCATCAAGAACTACTGCGTCTGGGCCCGCAACGAGCTCATCGCCGGCGTCGAGGCCCGCATGAGGCTCTACGGCGTGGCCGAGGGCGCCGAGCCCGCCGGCTCCGCGGCGGTGGGCGGGCGCGCCCTGTCCCCGGAGGAGACCGAGTGGCGCGACGCCCTGCTGCGAGCCGCGGCAGAGGAGGGCTTCGCCCACCTGCGCGACCGCGCCGCCTACACCTGGTTCAACCGCATCGCCGCCGTGCGCTACATGGAGGTCCACGACTTCCTGCCCTCCCGCGTGCGCATGTTTACCCGCTCCGCGGCGGACGGCTCTTGGGAGCTGGGCAGCCAGGCCGTGGACGAGGCACTCGATGTGGCGATCGAGGGCGCAGACCCGGTGCGCATCGCCGAACTCAAGCAGGCCGGCGAGGACGGGCCGCTGTTCCGCTACCTGTTCCTGGCCCAGTGCGCCGAGCTCTCCGGGTGCCTGCCCGGCGTGTTCCAGCCCGTGGACGCCTGCATGGCGCTCCTCCTGCCGGCCAACCTCATGGATGCCGACGGCGTCATCGGCCGCATGGTGGGCGACATTCCTGAGGAAGACTGGGAGAAGAACGTCCAGGTCCTGGGCTGGATGTACCAGTACTACAACTCCGAGGTCAAGGACGCCTTCTTCGCCTCCAAGGCCAAGGAGACGCCGGACACCATAGGCCCGGCCACCCAGCTGTTCACGCCCGACTGGATCGTGCGCTACATGGTGCAGAACTCGCTGGGGCGCCTGTGGATGCTCAACAACCCCGCAAGCCCCCTGCGCGACCAGATGGAGTACTATATCGAGCCCGTCTCCGAGCACGAGGACTTCATCAGGATCGCCGGCCCCGAGGACATCTCTCTGTGCGACCCGGCCTGCGGCTCGGGTCACATCCTGGTCTACGCCTTCGAGCTGCTGTCAAAGATGTACCTGGAGCGCGGCTATCGCGAGCGCGAGATCCCCGAGCTCGTCCTGTCAAAGAACCTGCACGGCTTGGAGATCGACCCCCGCGCCGCCCAGATCGCGCGCCTCGCCCTGGCCATGTGCGCCCGTGAGCTGGACCGCCGCTTCTTCGGCCGCGGCGTGCAGGCCGACATCGCCGTGCTCGCCCCGGTGGCGCTGGGGGAGAGCGACGTCCCGCAGGGCAGCGCGCTCGAGAAGAGGAAGGACCTCGTCGACGCCCTGGCGCACCTGGACGAGGTGGGCTCCCTGCTCGCCCCGGGCGAGGACGACTTCGCAGCGATCCGCGAGGCGATAGAGCTCACCGGTTCCGACGGCCTGTTCGGCAGCAACTCAAAGGAGAAGCTCCAGCGCGCCCTCGCCACCTGCGAGACCCTTGCCCGCAGCTATGACTGCGTAGTTGCCAATCCGCCCTACATGGGCAGCTCCAGTTTCGGCCCCTTCATGTCCAAGTGGGTCAAGAAGAACTATCCCGACGTCAAGAGCGACCTGTGCACGTGCTTCATCGAGCGCGGGTTCAACCTGGCGAAGGACCGCGGCTACGCGGCCATGGTCACCATGCAGAGCTGGATGTTCCTGGGCAGCTTCGAGAAGATGCGCTCCTCGCTCATCGACGGCAAGACGATCGTCTCGATGGCGCACCTCGGCCCCCGCGCGTTCGACGCCATCGGCGGCGAGGTCGTCAACGTGACCGCCGACGTTATCTACAACGGCCATGCGGCATGCGAGGGCGTCTACGTGCGCCTCGTCGACATCAACGGCAGCGAGGCCAAGCGCCAGAAGGCCCTCGAGGCGATCAAAAACCCCGACTGCGGCTGGTTCTACCGCCGCGACGCCGAGGCCTTCAAGCAGATCCCTGGCACCCCCATCGCCTACTGGGCCAGCGATGCCTTGCTCAATGCGTTTGTAAATGCAAAACAGCTTAACGAGTTCGGTAAGCCCCGCCAGGGCCTTGCCACTGGCGACAACGAGCGTTTCACGCGATTGTGGTGGGAGCCTGAAATCGCCGAACTACGTTTTGATGCTGGAACTGAGGAGGAGGCTTTCAAGAGCGGGAGAAAATGGTTTTCCTATAACAAAGGCGGAAATTATCGCAAGTGGTATGGAAATAACGATTGGGTAGTTGCTTTCAATCGTCCTAGCTCTGAAATCTTAGCTACATTAGGCAATCATCTTCCCTCTAGACATCTGTACTTTAAACCAATGCTCACATGGTCAAAAGTGTCCAGTGGCGTTGTTGCCTTTAGATTTAGACCGAAAGGTAGCCTCTTTGACGTTGCGGGGACAAGCATTTTTGGTGATGAAAAAACTCTTAGGTATTTACAAGGTGCATGTAACAGCTCTGTAATCATGCAGGTCGCGAGCATGCTTTCGCCGACACTCAATTTTGAGGTAGGCCAAATCGCAACCTACCCGATCATTCAAAATGAAAATCTTGAACCGTCGGTTAACGCTACGGTCGACTCATGTCGTGAATTGTCAAAAGAAGACTGGGACTCGTTTGAAACCTCCTGGGACTTCAAGCGTCATCCGCTGGTGTAGGAGTCGTTGTGTGTAATCAGTTCTTGCATGAATGTACGGGCTTGCAGCTGGCGAGGGGCTTAGCTGAATTGCTCGAGCTTACTTTTCCGATCGATTCTGAAGTAGATGATAGGAATCACTTCGTTGTGACCGATGATCCAATAACCGTGCATTGCACCGATGCCAATTTGGCATGGATACTCGATGCTGAAAAGAATGGGCTTTCGAAAGATAGGCCAGGTGATATGATTCAGAAAAAGTGCCATTATGAGCAGATTCTGAAAGTCGCTCGAAGGTCTATACGTGACAATCGCCAAAGACGCTCTATTTCGGATGATATGCTGTTCCTACTATTCTCGTGCCTTCATGAGTTTGGCCATGCGACTGATTTGTCCACGATGAGCGAGTCGGATCGCAATAGGCAAGCAAGAGCGAGAGAAGACGCGAAAGCTCGGGCCGCTCAATTATTTCAAAGTAAGGCCTACAATGGTATTGGCGAGCGTGGATACACGGTTCTTGCTGAAGAGAACGCCATTTCTTATAGGAGACTCCCGCTTGAGAAACAAGCGGATTCTATTGCTTCTGACTATTTGGTCCAGCTGTTGCAAATTGACCGTTTTAAAGAGAAGTTGATAGCAGCGTGCGTCGGAAAGGCGCGGTTTGGCGGGCAAGGTGCATGAGTAATAGGAAAAAGATGGCGAGGGGAACATTCACTAACATACTTGTCGTATTAGCGTTTATGCTATTCACACCGATTGTCTTACAGGTTGTATATACGATTCCCCTGGTTGAGCCAAGGATTTCTGCAGATTCTGTACTGCAGTTTTGGGGAACTATTGCGGGCCTTTTTATTGGCGGAAAGGTACTTGGAGAAGCAAAGGGAAAGCTGGACTGGGAAACTAGGGCGGAGTATTTTCCGCGATTTGAGGCTTCTGTTGAGTCGGCCAATGGTGCAAGTGTTCTGCAAATTGAAAACAAGGGTGCCTATCCGTTTATTATTCTTTCTGTTTGCAACGTTCCTGTTAATTGGACAATTGCTCCCGGGGCGAAAGAATCTCTTTTGTTCCCGGAAGCCGCTCAGCCTAAGCACATTAAGCGTAAAGATCATGCTAGGTCTGTTGAATTGTTGCATGGCGACTCCTTGGAGTATTTGCTGACTACAAAAACCGGGGAATTTGTCGACGGCTTCTCTCTGTTCCAGGATGGAAGTACCGGAAAATGGACAGTATCAGCCCTTTAGGCAATCGGGATTACTTTATTCTGCCTGCTGCATTCAATCCTCAACGGTCATAGCCCAATACCTACCGCTCGCCATTTGTTGCTCAACAAATGGCGAGGTTGATGGGCTAAGTTTATGGCAGTGTTTGGCCAAGGCTAGGGGATGGAGGGGGTCGAAGTCCTCATAGAAAGCGCCTTAAAGGAAGCTAAATAACTTCAGAAGCCAAAGCGAAAGGTTAATTGAAAATGGATTTGGTGACTTCTTTTTTCCACCTGCTGTCCGATTATTGCGTTTGCTTTAACGACGGAATGATCACCTGGGATGGTCATCATCACGTTGCGACTGGCCTGCATGTTGATAACGAAAAGGTGCCTGAGCTTACCGAGTTTGCCACGCAGGGCGGCTTTGATGATCTGAATGATTACCTCAACTGCTTTGTCGACGGTTTTCTGAATAACCTGGTTGAGGCCGATGAGGATCTCATTGTTCCCAGGAGCGCAATCCACGAGGCGCTTTACCCTATGCTTCGAGAAGGGGATTTGACGGGCCTTGTTTTGGCTGATTTCTGCGGCTGTAACAAGGCGCTCGTAATCGACAATCCGGCCCCCGATGCGTATTGCGTAATGTATGACACGCGAATCGCTCGCGGTATTCCCCAGTTCTTCAACTTGGTCACACGCATGCTTTGGGATATGCGCCAAGGGCTGCGTAGCCAGCAAGACGTTTCGTTTAAGGTGACGTTTGTTGCAGCGAAGAACGTCGATCTATCCATGCTGGTCGTAGACGACGTGACGGACGTTGTGGGCGTGCAGGAGAATCCGGGAACGAAGATGGTCTATTCTGCTCCGAAGATTCGGCTGGATGCTCGTAATGGATCGGAATCGGTACCGGCATCCGTTGCGTTAGAGAGCGAGAGCGATGCTCCCGGCAAAAAGAACAGGGGCGCGGACGAGAAACCTCAGCCATTTCAACCGAAGTCTTGGGCAGAGGATGAGACGAGGGATAGGGTCTACGCGCTTTCGGACCGTTGCCTCGCTGACCAGGACGAATTAGATCAAGCCGAAGCGGAAAAGGTGGAATTTCAGCGGAAGCTTGAATCAAGTGCTGATGCTGTGGCCTGGGCCAACTCGGAGTTCAAGCGCTGTCGCCGCTTGGAGCGCGAGCGCGAATTGCTGGCAGGTCAGAGGAGTGCGCTTGATGATGTGTGTGTAACTGTGAGAAAGAGCTTCAGTCGTCTGGTTTCTTTGACATTAAGAACAAGCGTCGTCTAAAGCAGAAACTTTTGAATCTTGCCGAGCGTATAGAGCAAGTCGATTCCAGCGCTAAAGAGGTTGAGCTCAAGCTCATGAAATGTTCAAGCGAGGTCGCCAAAACCAACATTGATGAATTGAGGCAGCAAGAGGTCGATGCTCAACTAACGCTTGAAGAGGCTGAAGCGAGCTGCAGGCGGAAAGAGTCCGCACTGGAAGAAAGTCGAGCTGAGCTTGAAGCTTTCTGCGCCAGTGTACCAGATGATGATCGAATGGATGGATATTTTTGGGATGCAGATTGGCGCATACGAGAAGCGCGTGTCCGCAGGGCTGTGCCTGGGTCTCGAACAGAATGCTGGCGTATTGCAAAACAGTTTGTGCAAACAATTGATATTTATGATTCTTTTACTTCGGCAGACATCTTATCTAGTTTTCCCGAATTGCTGACATATCGAAGAGCTGAAGCGATTATTGAGTTATACAAATTAACTAATTCGATAGAAACAATTGGCCCGTTTGGCAATCTCACTGCCTATATTTTTACAGATACAGAGTTCATGGATATGTGGCCCGATTGATTCCTGTTTAGAAGCCGGCGTTATTCGTAAGGGGGCGTCTCTCTAAGGGATGCCCCCCTGTTTTTATGTTGAGCTTGCATTGGATCCAGGCATAAAAAAATGCCGGGGGGATCCCCCGGCCCTTGACCGCCCTCCATAAAGGAACGCAACCCATTTATAGCACGAGACGGGCGTCCGATCCAAGTGGGAACGACGCGCCCGCCTCGTGCACACTAAAGGTTGACTCCGCCAGTCTCGCAGATGGCACCCATGAGTTGATCTACGTAGGTTACGGGTCTTGCCCCGCGCGGGTCTTCACCGCATTCAACAAGCGTCTTTCGTCTGCTTGTTGCAGCGTTCGTTGGCTTGCCGGTTACGAAAATCTCCCAGAGCTCGTCAAAGGGAAGGCCGGGTTTCTTGTAATCCTTGGCCCTGCTGGGTTTGGCGAGCTCGGTGACTGCTTGCTCAGGTGTCTCGACGAGAATACCCGGTGAGTAGTGCAGTAGGGCCCAGTACTCAAAGCAGGGGCTTGAGTTGGCTACGTGTATCCCCCAGCCCTCGGCTTGCTTGATTGCCTCGCCGTAGCTGCGGGCTTCTTCATCTTCGCGCGCCTCCGCATCGAACACAACCCAGGGTTCAACCGAAAGCCCTTTGTTTTCTAGTTCTTTCTTTTTATTGCGCGCCGCAAGGACAATGCCCCTTGGATCAGTTCTTTTGGGTTTTTCGACCTTAATCCACTGTGCTCTAAACTTGCGCTTTACTTCGCCAAAATACAATTCCTCCGTATCGCCTTCTACAGCGATGAGGATCGTAGGTTTTTGGGCGCGCTTGCGCTCGTGCCGGCTTCGTTCGGACTTACCCTTTCTGGCCATCTTAGGACACCTTCTCAACGTAGGGTACGGCTCCGTAAGCGCCATAGAGGTAACGGTTGATTAGGCTTTCGTCCTTTCTAGGGGAGAAAGAGGAGAGCGGATAGATGTCGGAAGAACCGCTCTGCGGGTCCTTCTCGACAAACCAAATTTGGTCGCGACGAAGCTCGCCGCCCCTCAGGAAGGACAGGTCATGCGTCGTAAAGATGAGCTGTGCTCCGTGTTCGTTGAGGTCTGGATCGAAGAACAGCGCCACAAGACTTTCGAGCAGCATCGGGTGGAGGCTGCGTTCGACTTCGTCGACGAACAGGGTCCGGCCAGCATCGATGGCATCGATAAAGTCGACTGCTAGGTCGAGCATGGTCCTGGTGCCAAGGGATTCGTCGTCAAGGCCAAAGCCAACGCTATGACCGCCAATTTCGTGACGGAACTGCATGGCAACCTTTTTATCGGGTATCTCGACTCCGTTGGGTTTTTGACCCGTGAGCGCTTCGAATACGGCGGCGAGTTTATCGGCGTTTTCCTTTTGGGCGCTCTTTTCGTCCTCGGTCATGTCGTCGACTTTAAGCTGCACCCCGGTAATGCCCAGGTCTGCGGAGCTAATGGCCTTGATGACCTTTTTGAATTTAGTCTCGCCCAACGCAGCGAGCTTGTCCATGAGCTCTGCATCGGGAATAGGGGCTTCGCGATTGGCTACAACCAGGTCGTCGGCAAACCAGCGCATTGCCTTAACGCAAGGTTCAATACCGTAGTTTGCAAGCATGCCAAGAACAAACCCGGGGTCCGTATAGCCCTTGAGCTTGGTTACGATGCCGGTATATTTGGAGCCCTGCTTGACGGAGTACGTGCCATCGTCGTTGCGGGATCTTTCGTAGACAAGGCGTTTGGCCTTGGGGCTTACGCTGAGTGTCTCGCTGAGGGCGCCATCGTCGTCTAGGGCGAATTCGTACTCGTAGCGAGTGCCGTCGGTGTAAAACGTATAGCTAAAGCTCGTTGGATCGCTGTTGCCGACATAGTTTTGACGTCGGGGCAGATGGGCCGGATGCGTGATGCCCAGAACGAGGTTGCGAGAGAAGTGAACCGCTCGCAACAGATTGGTCTTTCCGGAAGCGTTGGGTCCGTAGATGGCCGCCGCGGTGAGCACGCCGTCCGTGCCGGTGCCGGGGATGCTGCAGGGATGGACATTCTCCTGATGCTCCTTGTAGGAATTGACGGGCAGCATTGACAATACGGCCTCGTCCTTAATGGAGCGGAAGTTTTTAAAGCTGAACTCTAACAACATAAGGAGCACCTCCTAGTTGGTTGTAAGCAACATACTATACGCTTTTTTGTGGAATAGTCACAATATTACGGAAAATAGTGACATCTATGCCGTTTGTGCTACCGCTCGCACTTGTTGCTCAACAAATGGTGGAGCAGGTGGAGTAACTTAATAAATACTGGCTGCGAAGCGGGGTTCGCCTGTAATGGGCGTACCCTCAAAATGGTGCCTGAGAATGCTCTGCATAGGGCGCTATTAGCTTTGCTGTCGGGTAGACTTGTCTGTGTTGACTTAGCTAGTTTTATTGGGCTTTTAATCGGTCCTGATTGGATGGGATAGAGATATGGCAACGTTGCTCGCCGATAAATACGAGGCTCGCAAGGCCGAGGTCAATGCTCGCTTTGAGCAGCTTCGGGCTAACGAGGAGGAGCTCAACCGAATCTTTGCCAAGATCTACAACATGGAGGGCGAGGTGCCCATCGAGGTCGAGGACAAGTACGTATCGGTGGCGCGCATCTTCGACACCGCCGACGAGATCCCCGAGAGCTACAAGGGCAACAAGTATGTGCGCACCAAGCGTGATGAGATCACCTCGCTCATAAGCTATGCCGTAGGCTGCATGTTTGGCCGCTACTCGCTGGATGTGGACGGTCTTGTCTTGGCCGATCAGGGTGCCACGGTCAACGACTACCTGGCCAAGATGCCCGACCCCGATCACGTGACCTTTATGCCCGACGGCGACAATGTGCTGCCCATTACCGACGACGAGTACTTTGACGACGACATCGTGCGTTACTTTATCGACTTTGTGCGCACTGTGTATGGCGAGGAGACGCTCGAGCAGAACCTGGCCTTTATTGCCGAGGCGCTCGGTGGCAAGGGCACCTCACGTGAGGTCATCCGCACCTACTTTTTGAAGGACTTCTTTAAGGATCATTGCCAGACCTACAAGAAACGTCCCGTCTACTGGCTGTTTGATTCGGGCAAAAAGAACGGCTTTATGGCCCTGGTGTACATGCACCGCTATACGCCCGATCTGCTGGCGCGCATCCGTACCGATTATGTGCACGAGCAGCAGGAGCGCTATCGCTCGCAGATCGCCGACGCCGAGGACGCGCTGGCCACGGCCGAGCGCGGTGAGAAGGTCGCGCTGACCAAGCGCATCAAAAAGCTCAAGGACCAGCTGAGCGAGACCGTTGCCTATGAGGAAAAGCTGCATCACCTGGCCGACCAGATGATCAAGATCGACCTGGACGACGGCGTTAAGGTCAACTATGCCAAGTTCCAGGATGTGCTGGCAAAGATAAAATAATGCATACGTGATTACGCGTTACGCGAATTGTTTTGACCGGTATGACAGTGGGATTGTTAGATGGCAAAGTTCGATGTAATTGAAGAGCTGGCGGCGCGCTTTGAACAGCCGTTGCCCGATTGCCGTGAGCGCCGCGTGGTGGTGTGGCACGACGCGGAAGGCGAGTTTGCCGCCACGTTTGCCGAGCTTGCAGAGGGCGGCTTTGACGAAGCGGTAGAGCGACGCTTGCCGCGTCCGGTGCGCTTTGTGGAGGCTTGCGACGGGCATATGTTTGAGGTCAAGCGCCTTATCGCCCGCGAGGACACCACGAGTGACATGCTGGTGTATCGCCAGCAGGGGCGTGGTGGCCTTGAGGGCGATTGGCTAGCCGATGTTGAGCTGTACGCCGATCAGTTCTCGGCGGACTATCTGTCGCTGCTGGCCGATCAGCTGGGGGCTTCGAACGCGAGGGATATTCGCAAGGCGCTGCAGGCGCACAAGTCGTTCTTTGCCGCCAAGGGTCGCGTCGCCAAGTTTTCCAAGTGCATGCCCGCGCCTGCGTGTGCGGCCGATGTTGAGCTGGGCCTGCTGGCTGCCATGTTTGGCGGCTCCGATCCCAGTGCTGCCACCATGCCGTTTATTGTGCGCGCGTGTCTGACCAAGCTGCTGCATGATGGCCCGGAGGCGCTGGCGGAGCAGGCTCAGAAATATGAGGCTGCCGATAGCCTTGCTGCCTTTGTGCGCCAACGCACGGGCTTTGAGGGTGCGCTGTTCGAGCGCGACTCGCTGCAGGATTTTGCCGCCCATGTGCTGCTGACGGCTTCGGCCTCGCTGGTGCCGGCTGCTGCGCTGCAAAAGCTCTCCAACCATATTGCGCCTGCCTATGCGCCGTATTGCATCGCCGTCGTCCGCGAATGGGCGGGCGATGCTGCGGCGTCTGATGACCTGCGCGAGATTTGCGAGCTGGTCCAGGACGCGTGCGGCCTGCGCCATGTGTTTGGTGCTCTGTCTGTCGACGATCTGCTGCGCCTGGATGTGTTCCCGTGCGTTGACGAGGCCATTTTGAGCGACCTGCTCGCCTCGCTGGCGCAGGGGGCCGATCGCGTTGACGAGGCGCGTCGTGTTGCCGCGGCCCGTCGCGACCTGTGCTGGTACGACGATGTTGCCTGCTACTACCAGGTGCTTTTGGCGCTGGCCGACATGGCGGCTTTTAAGCGCGACCATGCGGGTGGATTTCACATTGCCCAGGCAGCCGAGGTATGGGAGGCCTATACCTCGGATTGGTGGCGCATGGATGCGGCCTATCGCGCACTGCGTCAGGCAAACGAGCGCTGTAAACTGCGTGGTGTCGACCTGTTGGAGGAGCCCGAGCGCCGCGCGGTCGAATGGGCCGAGAACAACTACGTCAACTGGTATCTGACCGAGAGCAACGCGTGCTGGGCTAATGCCGCCCAGGCGCAGTGGCGCGATGCCGGCTATGTTGAGGGCATCGCTCGCCAAGACCTGTTCTATTGGGAGACACTGCCCACGTATACCGGCAGCGCCAAGGCCAAGGTGGTCCTGATTAGCGATGCGCTTCGCTACGAGGTGGCGCAGGATGTGGCTGCCGCTTTGGAGCGCGAGCGCGGCGGCGAGGTGCGCATGGGTAGCGTGCAGGCGATGTTTCCCTCTATTACCGAGATGGGCATGCCGGCGCTGTTGCCGCATCAGGCCATGACGCTCAACATGGAAACGGGCGCCGTGCTGCTCGATGATATGCCGACGAGCTCTACGGTCGAGCGTCAGGCGGTGCTGCAGAAGGCCGCGCCTACGGGTCGTGCTCTGAGTGCCGCGGCGTATCTGGACATGTCTGCCGCCGAACGCAAGGAACTGCTCAAGTCCAGCGAGATCGTGTACCTGTATCACAACAAGATCGACGCGACAGGGGAGAAGCTCGCCACCGAAAGCGACGTGTTTGATGCATGTGCCGAGAGCGTGGATGAGCTGGTTTCGATTGCCAAGCGCGTGTGCGCCGACGCGCCGGGCGCCCGCGTGACGATTACATCCGACCATGGCTTTTTGTACACGGCCAACGAGCTGCCGGAATGCCTGTTCTTGGGCAAGAACGATCTGCCCGACGATCCGCTGCTGTTTGGCAAGCGCCATGCGGTGGTCGCTCAGGGCGACGCCTTGGCCGATATCGCTAACGGTGCGGACAGTAGCCCGTATTCGGCCATGAACATGGACCACGTGGTGCCGGGCGGCGGTTATGTTGGCTTGGCTCCGCGCGGGATCGTGCACTACAAGCGACCCGGCGGAACCAAGCGCTACGTGCATGGCGGCGTGAGCCTGCAAGAGCTCGTGGTGCCGGTGGTTGGGTATCGCCGCCTGAGCGCGTCTTCAAAGGAATTTGTCGACACGCAAATGGCTCAACTGCGAGTGCTGAGCGAGAGCCGCCGTGTTACCAACTCGCTGTTTGGCATTAAATTGCTGCAGGAGGAGGCTGCAACGGGCAAGGTGCTGCCGTGCGAGTACGAGCTGGTGTTTACCGACGAGACCGGCAACGAGGTAAGCGACGTTGCCCGCGTGCATGCGGATATGACCTCGCCCAACCCGCAGGACCGCGTGGTCGAGGCTCGCTTTACGCTTAAGACGGGTGTGACGTTTGGGTCCGGCTCGTCCCATTTGTTGGTTTGCCGCGATGCCCAGTCGGGCAAGATTGTTTGGCGCGAGACGTACACCATCGCTGTTTCGTTTGCCCCTGTTGCTGACTTTGGTTTTTAGGAGTGTGCCCTATGTTTGATAGCCATGACGACGGTCTGTGGGAAGTCCCCTCGATTGATGTGGATGTGTCCGTGCAGGCCGCGGCGCCTGTGGAGGAGGTCGTGCCTGCTGCGGAGGCTGAGGCTGCTGCGTCTGCCCCGGAGCCGGTGGAGGCCTCCGCGCCCGCCGAGGACGGATCCTCGACCGATGGCTATGACCGGGCTGCGGCCGAGGCCCCCGAGGACGACGGCTACGACATGGATGGCCTGGACGGCAAGCTGCTCGAGCACTTTGCCGGCAAGATCGTGCGCAAGGACCTGACGGCCCTTATGAAGCGCGGCGCAAACGTGCCCACCTTTGTGCTGGAGTACCTGCTGGGCATGTACTGCTCAACCGACGACGAGGATGCCGTGTCAGAGGGTTTGGACCGCATTCGCAGAATCCTCACCGATAACTACGTGCGTCCCGACGAGTCCGAGCGCATTAAGTCCAAGATTCGCGAGTTGGGCCGCTTTACCATCATCGATAAGGTGACGGCCAAGCTTGACGAGTACAAAGACATCTACGTGGCGTCGTTTGCCAACCTGACCATCGAGCCGTTTGTAATGCCTGCCGAGTACGTGCGCGACTATTCCAAGATTCTGCAGGGTGGCATTTGGTGCATTATGAGCATCGAGTATCGTCACCCCTTGGATGAGGAAGACGAGTTTGGTATGGAGGTCTTTGGCGACGATGCGCCGCGCCGCTCCAAGGCCAAGCGCAAAAAGCGCGGACCCGAGGACTCTCCGTTTAGCGTGGCGTCGCTCACGCCCATCCAGATGCCCAATCTGGACCTGGATGCCATGATCGACGAGCGCCAGTACTTTACGCGCGACGAGTGGCTCAATATGCTGCTGCGCTCGGCTGGCTACGAACCCAGTGAGCTTTCCGAGAAAGAGCGCCTGCACTTTATCGAGCGCATGGTGCCGCTCATCGAGCGCAACTACAACCTGTGCGAGCTGGGTCCCCGCGGTACCGGTAAGAGCCACATCTACAAAGAGGTCTCGCCCTACGCCATTTTGCTTTCGGGCGGCCAGACCACCACGGCCAACCTGTTCGGCCGCATGAACTCCATGCGCGCCGACCGCGTGGGCTTGGTAGGTCACTGGGACTGCGTGACGTTCGACGAGGTCGCCGGCATGCGGTTTAAGGACACCAACGCCGTGCAGATCATGAAGGACTACATGGCGAGCGGCAGCTACGCGCGCGGCCGCGATCAGATTAACGCCGATGCCTCCATGGTCTTTGAGGGCAACATCAACGACACCGTGCAAAACGTCCTTAAGACCACGCACTTGTTTGATCCGTTCCCGCCGGAGTTTAACAACGATTCGGCTTTCTTCGACCGCATCCACTATTACCTGCCGGGCTGGGAGATTCCCAAGATGCGCTCGAGCCTGCTGACCGGGCATTACGGTCTGATTACCGACTGTCTGTCGGAGTTTTGCAAGGAGATGCGCCGCAAGGACTTTACGCACCATATCGACCGGTATTTCCGCTTCAACAGCGACTTTAACAAACGTGACGAGATCGCCGTGCGCAAGACCTTTAGCGGCCTTGCAAAGCTGCTGTTCCCCGACGAGGCCATGGACAAGGACGATGTGCGCTGGCTGCTGGACTACGCCATCGAGGGCCGTCGCCGCGTAAAGGAGCAGCTCAAGATTATGGCGGGTGTTGAGTTTATCGACGTCAACCTGGGCTATATGGATGCCGACAACCCGCAGGACGTGCACGTGGTGCGCGTGCCCGAGCAGAGCGAGGACACGCTGATTCCCGACGGGCCGCTGCTGTCCGGCCACGTGTTTGGCGTGGGCAGGTCGCAGGGCGGCGAGGTTGCCGTGTACAAGTTGGAGAACAGGGCCGTTGCCGGCGAGTGCAAGTTTAAGCACGAGGGCGTGGCCTTTAACAAGCCGGTGCGCGATACGCTGGAGGCCGCGTTCGACAACTTTGTGAACCTGGCGAACCGCGTGGCGCCGGGTATGCACATTGGCTCCAAGGATTACCTGCTGTTCTATAACGACCTGCAGAGCAAGGGCCTGTCCGAGGAAGTTTCGCTCGCCGAGTTTGTGGGCCTGTGCTCCGCGGCATGCAACCGCCCGGTGATGCCCGCGCTGGCGATTCCGGGCATCTTGCGCATGTCGGGCTCCATGGACGAGATCCGTGGGCTCGAAGACATTATGCGCGTGGCCAAAAACGCCGGTGCCAAGCGCGTGATTTTGCCGCTGAGCGCCATCGCGGGCCTGCAGAGTGTTTCTTCCGAGATTATTTCGGGGTTGAGCCCGGTGTTCTACATGGATGGCGATCCCGTCGACGCCGCGAAGAAGGCACTGGACCTGTAGAAGTGCGGGCGAGCGGGTTTGCGTACGCGTGGGCCCGCGAGCGTATAGGCGTGTTCGGGTAAGGAGGCCTCGCCATGGCGGGCGAGCGTTCTGTTGGTGAGCTGCTCGACGAGCTGTTTGGCTTTGAATCGGTGGCCAAACGCCAGGCTGCGCTTGAGCAGTATGATCGCGGGGAGTTGGCGCGCAAGGCGCGCTCCCGCGAGCTGCTGGGCGTGCTTAGGGGTGTCGAGGCTGCCGAGCACGCTGCGCGCGAGTCTGCCGTGCGGGCTGTTGACGGGTATGTTCGCCGTGTTGAGGGCGCCGCGCTTGCACGCGCTCGCAAGCAGGCGGGTGTTGTGGGCTCGCTGCAGATGGAGCGCCGCTATGCTGCCTTTTTGCGCATGGAGGACAAGGCCGAGTTGCTGGCCCGTTTGGAACAGACACTTGCGTTTATCGAGGTAAAGCTGCGTGCGAATACGGCGGACAAGGTGCGCGCGGCGTACGATGCTGCAGGGGCTATGGTGCTGCATGACGTGGCGCGCCTGAGTGACGTGCGCGTTGCCGAGGCCGTGCCTCTGGATGCTGATTTGCTGTGTACGCAGCTGGAGCAGATGCGCTGTGCCGCCGACGCGACGGACCTTGCGGGTATGATCACAGCGACGTTTGAGTCCGAGCTGAGTGCGACGGGGTCGCAGGGCGCCGACGGGTTTACGGGCGATTTGGCTGACGATGTTGCTGGTGACGTGGCGTTGGAGCGTGAACTTACCAACGTGCGCGGCGCTGCGCAGCGAGCGCGCTTGGCGGCGCAGGCGTATCGGGCCGAGCGCGCCGCCCGCGTTGCGGGGAGTGCGGTGGAGCCTTCGGGGCTGCCGAAGCCTGCGTGCGTTGCGTGCGAGATGGCGTGTGATACCGGAGAACTTTCCGAGTTGCTCGCTCAGGTTAAGAAGTCGTTTGAGACCTACCGTCGCGTTGTTGCCGACGGCGGGTTGTTCTGCGCGTTTGGCTCTGGCTCACCGCATGGGATTTGCCGGGGCTCGAGCTATTTAGACTACGATTCACGGCTTGACGAAGACGTGCTGGTGGGCGAGTACGATGGCGCTACCAGGCATGATGTTCGCCGTGAGGTTCCGATTCCCGAGCTTGTGGATGAGGCTTCGGCCGAGGACGGCGACTCGCTCGAGGTTGCCGTGGCGCGCATGCAGGAGTTTAACGGACGCCGTTACGATGGCGTGCTGGATGAGGATCCTACGCGCCATGTAAATGCGTTTTGGTATGGACTCAAAAAGCTCAGCCAGTATTGCGAGGCCGCTGTGCGTGTGGACGAGCGTGCTTGGGATTGCTTTATCGATAAGGTGCAGTTCGCCTACGATGAGCCCGTGGGGCGCCTGGCCACTCAGATGGACGAAAAGCAAGCGGCGGCTTTTGTTGCTGCCGTGGATGAGCTCGGCACTGACGAGTAAGGGCCTGGTTTGGCGGGAGGTTTCACCATGAAAATTGAAGTTGATGTAGACCAGCTGCGCGAGAGTCTGCTCGACCGCGCGGGGAGTGCGGCCGGCGTGGGCTTTCCGGCCGCCATGCTCGACGTAGCGGATATCGAAGATGAGTCGCCCCAAGAGCTCCTGGCCCGAGCCGAACGCGAAGGCTTCGACCTCCGCGACTTTGCCGTCGACGATGACTAGGGTAGCTAATTTGAGACGGGGCGTCTGCACCCGCAGCTGCGCGAAAATGCACGATAAGCCGTCGCAATGGAGTCTACTGACCTCGCGACTGTTCTACTTTGACTGCACGCTGGCTAAGTGAGTAGGCTTTATTGGAAATCCTGAGCACCCGACAATTTTGCTTCAACAAACCCGCAGGTCACAGACTTGTGCTTTGGTGACGTGGCCGGCAATTCGGCAAAAGTCTACTCACTTAGTCTTGAGAGACGCTAATTGTCCGCAACGAGACCCCAGCCGGGGCGATTGATGCTCAAATGTAGCCAATTCGGGACGGCTGCCCTCTGGCCGCTACGACGCCAGCGTGGCGATGACGGCTTCGTCGCCGGCATATATAAGGGTGTTACCGTCGGGGATGATCGTTTGACCGTCGCGCTTGAGCATCACGACGATAAAGGGGTGCTTGCCTTGCGGCACGTCGCGTAGACGTTGGCCGGCCAGACGCCCGTGGGGTGTCACGGTGACCTCGCGCAGCGTAACCTCGGCACGCTCTTCAAACGTCGGCGCGGCCATAACCAGAAGGTCGCCTTCTTCAATTACGGTATCACCATTGGGCAGCACGGGGTGTGCGCCGTCGCGCAGCACCAGGACCACCAGCATATCCGTCGCGCTGCCAATATCGGCGAGCGAGCGACCGGCAAACGGATGGCCCGCGCCTACCTTGAGTTTGACGAACGACATACCGTCCTCGTCACGGTAATCGTTAAACGTACGGCGAACGTCGCTTTCCGCGTCGATCATATCGAGCTTCTTTGCCACCGCCGGTAGCAGCGAACCTTGCACCACAATGCTCGATACGGCAATTACAAACACAAGGTCAAACAGGTCGTGACCGCCGGGAACACCGGCCACTACGGCAAAGAGACTAAAGACGACCGAAGCCGCGCCACGCAGGCCCGCCCAGCTTACGAGCGCGACCTGGCGAGGGTTCGTCTTAAAGGGCGCCAACAGCAAACCGACGGCGATGGGGCGGCTCACGAAGAGCATAAACGCCATGAGTGCCAGGCCCGGCAGCAGCATTTGCGGCAGGCGGGCGGGCGTCACGAGCAAGCCGAGCAAAAAGAAGATGGTCATTTCGGCCATCTCGGTGAGGGTATCGAAGAAGTGCGCCAGCTCGACCTTGCCGGTGATGTCGCTCGCGCCCAGCACGATGCCGGCAAGGTACACGGCCAAAAAGCCGTTGCCGCCCAGGTAGCTCGGCAGTGCGTAGGCGACGATTGCCACGGCGAACAAAAAGATGGTCTGCGCACCCTCAGCCGTTGCGTGTGCGCGCTCAATCAGACGGCTGGATGTCCAGCCGATGGCAAGGCCCAGGCCCACGCCCAGGATGATCTGCTTGGCCAGCAGCACGGGAATGTTAATGTCGCCGCCAGCCGCGAGTGTGGCGAGCACGGCGGTGAGCATGTAGGCGACGGGATCGTTGGAGCCCGATTCGACCTCGAGCAGCGAATCAGTGCCACCTCTCAGCGACAGGCTGTGCTCGCGCAGCACACTAAAGACGCTGGCCGCATCGGTCGATGCCACGACCGATCCCAGTAGCAGGCCGCCGATCCAGTCGAAGCCCAGTACAAAGTGCGCGAACACGCCGGTGATGCCAGCGGTGATGACGACGCCGAGCGTGCTCAGCAGCACCGCGGGCACGGCGACAGGTTTGGCGCGGTCGATGTTGGTGTTAAAGCCGCCGTAGAACATGATGAACAGCAGCGCCGTGCTGCAGACGGTTTCGGTGAGCGCATAGTCGCTAAAGTCGATGTGCGCCGGACCGTTGACGCCCAGCAGCATGCCCAGCGCGATAAAGATGAGCAGGGTGGGGAAGGGGAGCTTTTTGCCGACGGGTTTGATGGTCAGGCACAGAATAATGACGAGGCCGATAAAGAGAAGTATCTGGTTCATGGATAGTGTCCGCTCCTGGGTGGTTGGCGTGGCACGGTCAGTTGTCTGCGGTTATTTGTACCCAAAGGTGGTGGGTTCATGGGGGCGGATTGCGGACGTGCGCATTTTCGACACGAGGCTGCGACGCGAGCGTCGCTGGTTGGGGCGCTGGGCTAGACGGCGTGGCGTGAGCGGTCCGGGTTGGCAGGCGTGCGCTGGCGACCGTTGACGGTATGCAACCCTTTCCAGCTTTATTGCAACGGAGTACAATGGATAACGTTTAAGTTCAACTTGAAGTTTTAGTTGCGACGTCGGGCTTCGGCCGCAATGCAAAGAGAGGCGTTCCATGGCGATCTATGTGACATCCGATGCTCACGGGCACGTGCGTGCGCTTGACGAGGCCCTGTCCAAGATTTCGCTGGCGTCCGACGATACGCTGTACGTGCTGGGCGACATGATCGATCGCGGGCCCGATCCGGTTGGCGTTATTAAACTCGTGCGCTCGCTGCCCAACGCCCGCGTGCTCAAGGGCAATCACGAGCAGATCATGCTCGATGCCATCATTGGCCAAGATCCGCTCGATGCCGAGACCTGGGATATCAACGGCGGTTGGACTACCCGTCAGCAGCTCAACGATATGGAATTTGAGGCGTACGAGGAGCTCGTGCGTTGGATGGCGACGTTGCCGCTCTACGCGGTGGCCGAGACTGACGAGCGTCCGTACCTGCTGGTACATGCCGGCATCCAGACCGAGGCGGCCCGGGCGTTTTTGCTTGAACATGGGGTTGATTGTGCCGATGGTACGGGGGCGGTGGATGCCGATCGCGAACTGCTGAAGCAGATGCTTGCCGTGCAGTCGTCCGATGACCTGCTGTGGATTCGTCATGGCTATTGGGATGCGCCGACGGGGCTGCTCTCTGCCGAGGGCAAGGGCCCGGTCGTGGTGAGCGGCCACACGCCCACGGTGTCGCTCGGGCGTTATTGCGAGGTCGGCGGCCTGGCGGGGCTCGATGAGGAGTCGGGCCGCGGGCAGATCGTGCGCCTGGGCGGTGAGGATACCGCCGACGTTCCCGACCGCATCGACATCGACTGCGCCGCCGCAACGGGTTCCGAGTTCGGCCGCGTGGGCATCCTTCGCCTAGACGACGGGGCCGAGTTCTACGCGAACATCAACCCGGGCGAATAATCGGTGCAAGGGGTAGTTAATTACGGACGGGGCTTTTTTGACTACTTTCGGAGAGTAGCGCCTTCTTGCTCGGTAAGCGCAAGAAATGAGGAGCGTCTACGTCCTCGGCAGCGCGAAAATGCTCGAAAAACCGTCGCAACGGAGTCAAACGACGTCGCGACGGTTCTTTTTTGGCTGCTCGCCGGCTAAGTGAGTAGACTTATTTGGAAATGCCGAGCACCCAATAAATTTGCCTCAATAAAACCGCAGGTCACAGACTTGCGGTTTGTCGATGTGGTCGGGGATTCGGTAAAAGTCTACTCACTTAGTTTTGCGTGATGCATATTGTCCGCAACGAGACCCCAGCCGGGGTGATTCCATCGCAAATTCCGGTGACCGGGGGGGGGCAGCTAATTAGGCGCCGTACGGGTTGCGGTCGCGTTCGATGCGCTGGCGGATGTGGGCGTACTCGATGATCAGTAGCACCAGGAGCAGGGCCATGATGGCTAGGTAGCTCACCACAGCGCCCATCAGACCCAGCAGCTTAATCAGGATCAC
Source organism: uncultured Collinsella sp. (assembly GCA_958348565.1). GTDB lineage: Bacteria > Actinomycetota > Coriobacteriia > Coriobacteriales > Coriobacteriaceae > Collinsella. The sequence goes on from CATVZP010000004.1 coordinate 22,340, forward strand.
CGGCAGCACCACGCTCACGGCGAAGCAGATCAGGTAGATCTTGGTGACGTCGCCGGCGTGGCGCAACACCGTGATGATGGCGTAGATAAAGTCGATTGCCGCGGTGATGCCGCCGGCGACAACCATCAGCAGTGCCAGCGTGCGGTAGCGCTCAAAGTTGAGGCCGTACATAAAGCTCATGATGGGGATGCCGGGGCCTGCCATAAATGCGGCGCACGCTCCGGTGATGACCACGATCAGTGCCATAACGGCAACAATAATCAGGTCAAAGCGGCGACGCTTGCGCGGATTCGCCCAAATGCTCGACAGACGCAGGAGCTGCGGTTTATAGATGAATCCAATGCTCAACAAAATGGCCTGCGCCGGAAAGAACAGGGCATTAAAGTACAGCTGATACTTGTAGGCCAGCGTGCCTTCCATCACGAACTTGGGCATGCTCTCGATAAGGTTGAACAGGAACAGCGCACCAAAGAGCGGGGCGCACTGGATAAACAGGTGGCCAGCCTCGCGCAGGCTCATGCGGCGTGATTTTTCGGTTTCGAGCAGGGCGAGCGGGGCGGTGACCAGCACGAGCGAGGCGATGGCGGTGACACCCATGGCCATGGCCGCGATAGGCATGCTGCGCGTGAGGAACAGTGCCACGCTAAAGACCGCGATGACGCCGGCGGAACGCAGCGTTTGGCTCATGCCGGCCAGGTAGAGCTTATCGGCCTGCTGCAGGCGGCCCTCGTACACGTCCGCCACGCCGTCGATCACCTTATAGAGGTAGACGCCCAGGCCGATCGTGGCCATCTGCGCGTCATAGCTGCGGGCGCTGCTGTACATGAGGCCGCATGCCAGCGCGAGCGCTCCGCAGAGCCAGCGGTTGAGCTGGTAGGAGGCGAAGGAGGTTTTTTCATCGATGTCCGAGACCTGAAAGTTTCGCACTCCGTAGTTGCATGCGATCATGATGAGCGTGCCGGTGACAAAGGCGATGGAGAACTTGCCGGCCTCCTCGGCGCCCACGAGCTGCGTCGACACAATGGTGAGCAGCGGAAACGCCATGCCCCATACGGCGGTGCCCAGGGTATTCCAAAGGTAGTCGCGACGGGTGGCGTGATCTTCGTACTCGGCTTCTTGCGTGGAGAAGCCGCCGCCGTAGACAGCTCCGAGCAGGCGGTTCCACCAGGCATTGACCATGCGGTGGATGGGGCCGGGTTGGCGATCGCGCTCGCGGCGACGGCGTGTGGCCTGGCTGCTGTCGGGACCGCCGGCGTTGCGCTGGCTCAGCTCTTGGATTCGTGCGAGCTCCTCGGCGGTGTGCGATGCGGGGAACAGGCCGTTCTCGATGCGTCCGCCCTGTCCGTGCGCCCCGCCCGATACGGCGGGGTCGGCGACGCCATTGCGGCGGGCGATGGCGCGGCGGATGCTATCGAGGGGCGTGATGCTCAAGGCGGTTCCTTTCTCTTACTGTGCTCTAGTATAGTCGCGGTGGTGTCCATTCGTATTTTTGAACAGGTTGTTCAATAATTTCGGCGGGCGGCTGTAATTTGTCGGTAAACGTGCGGTATCCTGTTGAAGTTTTGTGACCCCCCCGATGCCGCTTGCGCGGTACCAAGGAGCTTTTACCCATGGATGTCGCTGCGTTTTTGCTGGCTCTTGTGCCGATCATCTGGCTCGTCGTGATGCTGCTGTGCTTTAAATGGCCGGCTTGGAAGGCCGCTATTGGCTCGTTCGCCCTTTCGTGCGTGCTCGCCTTTGCGTGGTGGCATTTGCCGGCGGCACAGATAGCCACGGCCTCGCTCGAGGGCTTTTTGATGGCCCTGTGGCCCATCGTGCTCGTAATTATCGCCGCGGTGTTCACGTATAACCTGTGCGTGCGCACGGGTGCCATGGACGTGATCGGCAGTATGATCACCTCCATCAGCAGCGACCGTCGTCTGTTGGCGCTGCTCGTGGCCTGGTGCTTCGGTGGCTTTATGGAGGGCATGGCTGGCTTTGGCACTGCCGTTGCCATTCCCGCCGGCATGCTCGCGGGCCTTGGTTTTGAGGCCGTGCCTGCCGTTCTGATTTGCCTGCTGGCCAACGGCGTGCCCACGCCCTACGGCTCCATTGGCATCCCCACGGTGTCCGTTGCCGACCTGGTGGGCCTGGATTCCCTGCATTTGGCGACCGTTCAGCTGGTGCAGCTCGCGCCCTTCTTTGTGGCGATGCCGCTGCTTATCGTGCTGGTTGCGGGCCGTGTCGCCGATGACCAAGGCAATGTTGCAAGCGTTGCCGAGCGCCTGCACGGCGTTGCCGGCGTGGCTCTGCTTTCCGGTGTGTCCTTTGTTGGTGCGGCCCTGGTCGTTGCCATGTTTGTGGGTCCCGAGCTGGCCGTGGTCGTGGGCTCCATCGTGTCACTCGCGCTGACTGCCGCGCTTGCCATGCGCGCCGAGAAGTCCGGTCACCTGGACGCGCGCTTCCATATGAATATCGAGGCCGGCGAACAGCTCACCGTTAAGTCGGCGCTTTCTGCCTGGTCGTGCTTCATCCTGATTTTTGTGCTGCTGCTGGGTACCTCCAACCTGGTTCCCGTCGTGCACGCCGCGCTCGCGCCGTTTGCGAGCCACGTGCAGGTGTATTGCGGCGAGAACCCCGGTACGCTTACGTTTTCGTGGATCAACACACCGGGTGTTTGGATCTTCCTGGCCGCGTTTATCGGCGGTGCCATCCAGGGAGCTTCGCCGCGCATGATGGGCGAGGTGCTGGCCGCGACCGTCAAGCAGATGATGCCGACGGTTATCACGATGCTTTCGGTGCTGGGCTGTGCCAAGGTGATGGGCTATGCGGGCATGATCTCTTCGATCAGCGCGTTTTGCATTGCGGTCGCCGGTAGGCTGTACCCGATTCTGGCCCCGTGGATCGGTGCCGTCGGTGCGTTCGTGACCGGTTCGGGCACGTTCTCGGGCATGCTGTTTGGTCCCATCCAGAGCCAGGCGGCTACGGCGCTGGGCGTGAGTGATTACTGGATGGTCGCGCTGAACGCCCTGGGTGTCGCTGCCGGCAAGATGATCTCGCCGCAGACGCTCGCCATCGGCCTGGCTGCCGTTCACGTGCGCGGTAAGGACGCCGAGCTTCTGGGCGCGGTGCTGCCCTACGCCGCCGGCATGCTGGTCCTCATGAGCGCCATTGCCATGCTCGGCCAAGGCCTGCCGCTGTAGCCGCGACTAGGCCGCTTGCGTGCGATTTTTGACCGTTGAGCGGGCGCTTCACCGTTGCCGCAAAAACGTTTTTGCATATCGGGTACAACGGGCCTTACGTGAGTAAAGTGCGCGCCGCGTCCACGTGTCGCGCTTTTAAAGGAGGCCCCATGCCTGGTGTTACCCCTGCAGAAGTTCTGTCCAACTTTGGCATTACGTTGGTCGAAGATCCCGCCGAGAATCAACCCCGCCTGCTGGTGGACCTGCCGGCGGCAGAGCTCGTCGAGCATGCCATTCGTCGCGAAGAAGGCCGCATGGCCTCCAACGGCGCACTGGTGATCGAGACGGGAGAGCGCACTGGCCGCTCGCCCAACGACCGCTTTATCGTCGACACGCCCGACGTGCACGACAAGATTGCCTGGGGTGCCGTCAACCGCCCGCTTTCTGTCGAGAGCTACGAGACCATCAAGGCCGGTATCGTCGACTATCTCAACGAGCGTGATGTGTTCGTCACCCGCGGCATGGCCGGCGCCGACCGCAACCACACGCGTCGCCTGCTCGTCGCCTGCGAGCGCGCCAGCCAGGCGCTCTTTATTAAGCAGATGCTCGCCCGCCCGCTTGCCCGCGAAATCGCGCGCACCGGCGAGCCGGACTTCTGCGTGCTCGCCGCGCCGGGCTACCAGTGCGATCCCGCCATCAAGGGCCTCAACTCCAGCGCCGCCGTGGTCATCAATTTCCAGGAGCGCGTGATTTTGGTCGCGGGTACCGGCTACTCCGGCGAGATTAAAAAGTCCATCTTCAGCGTTATGAATTACCTGCTGCCCGTCGAGGACGACGTTCTGCCTATGCATTGCTCGGCCAGTATGGACCCCGTCACGCACGAGACCGCCGTGTTCTTTGGCCTGTCCGGCACCGGCAAGACCACGCTTTCGGCCAACCCCACGCGCCTGCTGATCGGCGACGACGAGCACGGCTGGTCCGACATGGGCATCTTTAACGTCGAGGGCGGCTGCTACGCCAAGTGCGAGGGCCTGGACGCGTTCCACGAGCCCGAGATTTTCAACGCCGTTCGCTTTGGCGCCATCTGTGAAAACGTGGTACTCGATGAGAATCGCAAGCCTAACTACGACGACGTCTCGATTACGCACAATACGCGCGTGGCCTACCCCGTCGAGCATATCCCCAACGCGTGGACCAAGGGCATGGGCACCACTCCGAGCGTCGTGCTGTTCCTGACCTGCGACGCCTTTGGCGTGTTGCCGCCCATCTCGCGCCTGACGGCCAACGCCGCCATGTACCACTTTGTGACGGGCTTCACCGCCAAGATCCCCGGCACCGAGGTCGGCGTCACCGAGCCCACGCCCACGTTCTCCTCGCTGTTTGGCGAGCCGTTTATGCCGCTCGACCCCATGGTCTACGCTAAGATGCTCGGCGAGCGTATCGCCGACGGCCGCACGCGCGTCTACCTGGTCAACACCGGCTGGATTGGCGGCGGTTATGGCGTGGGCCATCGCATCGAGCTGGCCTACACGCGCTCACTGGTCGCTCGCGCCCTCGACGGTACCATCGAGGACAGCGAATTTGTGCACGACGATATCTTTAACGTCGACATTCCCACCACGTGCCACGGTGTGCCCGACGACATCCTGGTGCCGCGCCAGTACTGGCAGAGCACCGCGCGCTACGACGAGGCAGCGCACAACCTGGCGGTGATGTTTGAGGAGAACTTCGAGAAGAAGTACTCGCACCTGCCCGAGTCCGTCAAGGCCGCCGGCCCGCACGCCCAGGTGTCCGCCGAGGCCCGTCATCGCGGCCGCGGCTTGCTGGGACTCCGCCACTAGCGTCGCCGCGAGTCCATATCCACCACAAAGGGGACAGGTACCTTTGTGGTGGTTTTGCTTGGGCGGATGACTCGGGTTACAATACGCCTGACATATCGCCCCCTTCTCCGGATGGGGGCAGCGTAAGCGCTCTTGTGGCGGCACCGTAGGACTTTGAAGGTGGCCGCTGTGAGGGCGCTTTTTGTTTAGGTGCCCTCGCTTGGGCGCGCACAATGAGGGGAGAGCGTATGAAGAGCTTTATTGCCGAGAATTCGTTTTGGGAGCTGTTTCCGCAGGCGGCGGTCGGCGTCGTGGTCGTAAAGGGCATGAAGCCCGCGGCTCAGATTCCTCAAGAGGACGTGGATGCGATCGCCGCGCTGCTCGACCGCGCCAATATCGACGCGGAGCGTCATCTGACCAGCGATACTATCAGCGAGAATGCGCCGGTTAAGGCATGGCGTGACGCGTACCGGCTGTTCAAGACTAAAAAGGGCGCGCGTTGCTCAGTTGAGAACCTGCTCAAGCGCGTGCTCAAAGGCAAGCCGGTCGGCCACATCACGCCGGCGGTGGATATCTACAACACGATTTCGTTGACTTATGCGCTGCCCGTTGGCGGTGAGGATTTGCATGCTATTGAGGGCAATCTGCGCCTGGCGGTGACCGACGGCGGCGACGCGTTCTTGCCACTTGGCGAGGAGGCGGATGATCCGACGCTGCCTGGCGAGCTCGCCTACATCGATGATGCGGGCGCCGTGTGCCGCTGCTGGAACTGGCGCGACGGCGTTCGTACGGCGCTGTCCGACGATTCGGCGGACGCATTTCTGGCGATTGAGTGCGTGGAGCCCGAGCGGATGGGGGATTGCCAGGCCGCCATCGATCGCTTGGCCGAGCTGCTCGAGCGCTATCTGGGAGCGACGGTTATCGTTAAGACCCTTGTGACCCGCGACAATCCCTGCGTGGAGCTGTAGCGGCGTCTAGAACCTATTGATGCCCCAAACCACCACAAAGGTGACTGTCCCCTTTGTGGTGGTTTTTATGTTGATGTGTTAACAAATGGGATATTTGGGTATGGGTGTTGCCCTATGCGGCTAAGATGTTTACCCGTTAGCATCATGTAAGCGAAAGGCGGTCGTCACCATGCAATGGAACGACGAGACACGTTTTGAGGACTTTGTCGGACTGATCAGCGGCCTCTACAAGGAGATTCAGCGTATCAAGACGTCCGAAGGTGCAAGGCTGGGCCTCAAAGGCTCCGACGTCATGTGCCTGTACTATCTTGAGCGCAGCAAGGACGGCCTGACTGGCGCCGACCTCGCCCGCATGGCCGGCGTTACCCGAGCCGCCGTTTCGCGCACACTGGCACATCTGGAGGAGGGCGGCTACGTCGAGGTCGATGACTCGGGTGATGCGGCCGTCAAGTACCGTGCCCCGGTGCGCCTGACTGCCCTGGGCGGCGAGAGCATGAGCGAGGCCGATCGCATCATTCGTGAAGTGCTCGACACCACCGGTAAGGCCATGGGCGTGGAGCAGCGCGAGCAGATGTATGCGTCGCTGCGTACGATTCTCAACACCTTGCGCGAGATCTAAGGCCGCCAAGGCATCTGCTTCCAATTAATAACTGCATAGTCCCGTTTGAGCGCGTATACCGTGCCGGGGCATTGCTGTCAAAATTCCCCGCGCGAGGTCCGCGCAAGAAAGGATTCGCTATGTCCATTCGTATTATTACCGATTCCGCGAGCGATATGACGCCGGCTGAGCATCCCGCTCTGCGTGTTCTGCCGCTGTCCGTCACCTTTGGCACCGATGTGTACATGGATGGCGTCGACATCGATCACCAGCGCTTTTACGAGATGCTCGTGGAGCGCGATGAACTGCCCAAGACCGGCCAGGTCAACCCGTACGCGTTTTCGCAGGCGATTGCCGAGGCGCGTGAGGCCGGCGACGAGGCGGTGATTATTACCGTGGGCGCCAAGCTTTCGGGCACCAACCAGAGTGCTCGTACGGCACTTGCCGAGGCGCCAGGTGGCGACGTGTTCGTGGTAGACAGCAACAACGTTACCCTGGGCGAGCGCGTCCTGGTCGAGTATGCGCTGCGCTTGGTGGACGAGGGCCGCAGTGCATCTCAGATCGCGGCGGCTGTCGAGGCCGTGCGCGACCGCGTGGTGGTTATCGGCCTGCTCGAGACGCTGGAGTACCTGGTGCGCGGCGGCCGTCTGTCTGCTGCGGCCGGCGCTGTGGGTACGCTGCTCAACGTGAAGCCGGTCGTGGCCGCCGAGGACGGCCTCATCGTGCAGTTGGGCAAGGCACGCGGTTCCAAAAACGGTCGAAACCTGTTGAACCAGAAGGTCGAGCAGGCGGGCGGCGTCGACTTCTCCATGCCGCTGGCGCTCGGCTATACGGGCCTTTCGGACGCGGTGCTCAAGAAGTATATCGATGACAGTGCGGCGCTGTGGGCTGGCCACACCGAGGGCGAGCTGCCCGTCCACACTATCGGCGCCACCATCGGCACCCACGTAGGTCCCGGCGCCGTAGCCGTAGCCTTCTTCCAGCCCGCCAATTAACCGACTTGCCATAAACCACCACAAAGGGGACAGGCACCTTTGTGGTGGTTTATGCTTTTCCGGGTGGAAGGGAGTGAGCAATGGCGTCTGAGGGCTTTTTTGAGCGGGTGTACGAGGTGGTCGAGCAGATTCCCGAGGGGATGGTCGCCACGTACGGACAGGTGGCGCTGCTCGCCGGTCGTCCGCGAAGCGCGCGCTATGTGGGCTATGCGCTGCATAGCAACCCACGCCCTGGCCAAATTCCCTGTCACCGCGTGGTGTTTGCCGACGGTCGTATCTGTGAGGGCTTTGCCTTTGGCGGCCCCGATGTTCAGCGTGAGCTCTTAATGGGGGAGGGCGTGACGTTTACCGATCCCATGCATGTTGATCTGGCCGTCTGTCGTTGGCCGGCCGGACTCTAACAGCTCTGCCGTGGCTAAACCACCACAAAGGTGCCTGTCCCCATCGTGGTGGAACGCCTGTCCCTTTTTGATAGGTTTACCGGAGCTAACTTATGGAGAAGGTATGGCGGCGCATATTGACGCTAGAAAGTAAACCACGGTGAACTATATTGGTTTCAGCAACGGAGCAGGCAATAGGCGATGAAAAAGCCTGCCCTGTTGAGTTTGATTCGCATTCCTCCCCTCTGTGCGATTCAACGGTGTACTTCGGGAACAGGCCCGCTGGCAACTAACTGCCAGCGGGCCTGTTCCTGTTTGTCGGGGGAGTGCAGCGGGCAGAGTCGAACCGGTCGGGCACCAAAAAAGGCGGACGCCGTAGCGCCCGCCCTAAAACAATCCAAAGCTCAAGCCAGCAAATCGGCCTAGTACACCATGCCCATGGCGTCCTGAACCTCGGCCAGGGTCTGCTCGGCGATCTCGTTGGCGCGACGATTGCCCTCGTGCAGCACGTCCTTGACGTAATTCAGGTCGTTCTCGTAGCGCTGGCGACGCTCGCGGATTGGGGCGAAGTACTCGTTGACGGCCTCGGTCACGTACTTCTTGAGCTGGCCGGAGCCGCCCATGCCGATCTCATCGGCAATCTCGACCTCGGAACGACCGGTGCAGATGGCAGCCGTCGAAAGCAGGCCGGACACGCCGGGGCGGTTCTCGGGATCAAACGTGATCATGCGCTCGGAGTCGGTCTGGCTCTTCTTGATGCGCTTGGCCGTCTCCTCGGCGGTCATCGAAATATTGATGGCGTTGCCGTAGCTCTTGCTCATCTTGCGACCGTCAAGGCCGGGCAGCAGCGGGGTCTCGGACAGCAGCGCCTCGACCTCGGGAAATACCTTGCCGTAACGGTTGTTAAAGCGGCGAGCGATGGTGCGGGTGAGCTCGATGTGCGGCAGCTGGTCGCGACCGACGGGCACGACGTTGCCCTTGCAGAACAGAATGTCGCAGGCCTGGTGCACCGGGTAGGTGAGCAGAAGGCCGGTGAGCTCGTGGCCCGAGGCCTCCATCTCGGCCTTGACCGTGGGGTTGCGCGCCAGCTCGGCCTCGGACACCAGCGACAGGAACGGCAGCATGAGCTGGTTTGCGGCGGGCACGGCGGAGTGCGCGTAGATCATGGTCTTGTCGGGGTCGATGCCGCAGGCAAGGTAGTCCATGACCATGTTGTACACGTTGTCCTGGATATGCTCGGTGGTGTCGCGGTCGGTGATGACCTGGTAGTCGGCGATGAGCACGTTGGTCTTGGCGCCCATGTTCTGCAGCTCAACACGGCCCTTGAGGGTGCCGAAGTAGTGGCCCAGGTGCAGACGGCCGGTGGGGCGGTCGCCGGTGAGCATGGTGAACTTCTCGGGCGTCTTGGCCAGGCCCTCGCGAATGGCGTTGCTCTTTTGCAGCGCGACTTCGTAGCTGTTCTCGTTTGGCATGATTGCTCCTAACGTATGTTCATGGGTCAAGATGATAACGCGTTTATTGAAAGGGGTGGGGCGTAAGTAGGCGAGGGGCGGGAGAGGGGCGGCTTGTGCGATGGGTGCGGCGCGGCTGCGCTTGGCCAGCGTTGCCTGGGCGCATCCTCGGCAGCTTATCCTAGAGCTTGTGGTGGCGCTCTTCTTTACGTTCCTCGGCTGCTTGCTCCTCCTGTTTAAAGGCGGGGTCGTCGGGGGTTACCAGCTCGTCCTCGTGTGTGCGCTTGTTGTAATGGTGGCGCAGGACGGGCTCAAAAAGGTGCAGGTGCTTGGCGAAGGCGGCCGAGCCAATGGCGAGCACGACAAAGATGAGCACGCGCGTGGGCACCTCGACCTGATTGATCGCGGCGGCGCCGGCCGAAAGCATGATGCACCAGGCGTAGATGAGCAGCACGGCCTGCTTTTGGTTGTAGCCCTCTTGGATCAGGCGGTGGTGGATGTGGCCCTTGTCGGCCTGTCCGATGCTAATGTGGGCGCGCTTGCGACGCACGATGGCGCTGAACGTGTCTATGATGGGCACGCCTGCCACGATGAGCGGGATGATGAGCGAGGTGAGCGCGGCGGTGCGGCTCACGTTGAGCAGCGAGATGGAGCCCAATGCGAAGCCCAGCAGCAGCGACCCCGAGTCGCCCAAGAAGATGCTCGCGGGGTTGAAGTTGTAATGCAGAAAAGCCACGCACGAGCCAAAGAGCGCGATGGAGAGCGCGGCGGCGTCGATACGGCCCGAAAGCATGGCCATCGTGAACATGGTGAACGATGCGATGCCGCAAATGCCCGTGGCCAGGCCGTCGAGCCCGTCGATGAGGTTGATGATGTTGGTGAACGCTACCAGGTAGATCACGGTGATGGGGTAGGCGAGCCAGCCAAGCATGATCTCGCCGGGGGCAAACGGGTTGATGATGACGCCGATTTTTAAGCCGCCGATGCAGGCGATGAGCGCGGCGAGTACCTGGCCGGCCAGCTTTTGCTTGGGCTTGAGCTGGAAGACATCATCGATCGCGCCGGTCGCAAAGATCACGGTAAAGGAGAGTGCCAGCACGGGGTAGCTGATGTGCAGGCGCGGGTGCGGTACCAAAACGGGCGGCCAGCCCAGGTACCAGGTGCCCAGGATCTGCACAATACAGGCGACGACGAGGCCCAAAAAGACCGCGGTGCCGCCCATGCGTGGGATGGGCTTAGTGTTGATACGGCGCTTTGAGGGATAGTCGACGGCGTCGAGCTTGATTGCCAGGCGCTTGACCAGGGGCACCGTGAGGAGGGTCGTGATAAAAGCCGCGGCCGCCACGCATAGGTACGGTATGAAGCTGGTGGATGAAGCCATGAATCGAAAAACCGCCAAGCGTCGAAGGAAAAGGTCAAAGGGCGCTACGCGCAAAAGGGCATAGCTGACCCATGATACTCGACCGAGGGGGTGCGGGGGTTTGCACCGTGCGATTATCACGCGCTTACCAGATATTGGGATGTTGGCGGGGGTTCTGCCGAGTGCCGTTGGGTGTCATGCGGGATCTGCGATGGCAGTATTTGGCAAAATCGGCAAAAGAAAACCACCCCCCACGTTACGAAAATGAACCCACCTAAAACAGGTGGGTGCCCTCATCGACTGTTCCAGCGTCCTTAACAACGAAGGATACCTGTACTAAGTACGACTGTGTGGGCTCCCTAAATAAACGCGACGGTTCACCCAGTTGCTCCGCGGGGGGCGGAATACCTACATCATAAAGCGGCACTTTGTTGATTCCAGTCTTGACATTACAAAATTCGTGTCGGACGATTACGGCGCCTTGGGCTTGGAGCCGTCCGTGCGGTCCGGGCCTTTACGTTTGAGCTGCTGAATCGTTATTTTGGAGCATGTTTTTATGCCGACGTCGTTGACCGAACTTTTTTCGCCTGCCTGTCATTTGTGTCCGCGCCGTTGCGGTGCGGCGCGCGATGAGGGTGCGCACGGCATATGCGGCGCCGACGACACGCTTAAGGTCGCCCGCGCGGCGCTCCATATGTGGGAGGAGCCGCCCATCTCGGGTGAGGCCGGCTCGGGCACGATTTTCTTTAGCGGCTGTTCGCTCAAATGCGTCTACTGCCAAAACCACGAGATCTCGACGGGCAATTTCGGTCTTGAGATTACGCCCCAGCGTTTGGTCGAGATTATGCTGGAGCTGCAGGACCAGGGCGCCAACAACATCAACCTGGTGACGGCGACGCATTATGCTCACCTGCTGCCGGCCGCTATTGCCGCGGCACGGGCGCGCGGGCTGGACATCCCGATCGTCTACAACACGAGCGGCTATGAGCGGGCGAGTGCCGTGGCTGCGCTCGGCGATCTAGTCGATGTGTGGCTTACCGATTTTAAATATGCCGATGCGAGGCTTGCGCAGTCGCTCTCTCATATTCAGGATTACCCGCGCGTGGCCGTGTCGGGCTTGGCACAGATGGCGCGCGAGATCGAGCGCCGCGGGGGAGAGCTAGTGGACGAGGACGGGCTCATGAAGCGCGGCATGATCGTGCGTCATCTGGTGCTGCCGGGTCATGCGGACGATTCGTGCCGCGTGCTGGACCTGGTGTGGCAGACGGTGGGTGACGTGCCGATTTCGGTCATGAACCAGTACACGCCCAATGCGCTCATGCGCGAGCAAGGCGGCGAGTTGGCGCGCGCCGTGACGCGCGAGGAGTACGAGCAGGTGCTCGACCATGCCGACGACCTGGGCTTTACGACGATGTTCTGGCAAGAAGGTGGAGCGGTAGACGAGAGCTTTACCCCGGCGTTCGACACCACCGGCGTCCTCACCAGCGCAAAGTAGTGCTTTTGCTGATGATTTTTCTGGGACGGGGATTAAAAAATCATTAGGTACGCAATGATTTTTTAATCCCCGTCCCAGAAAAATCATCGGGAGTAGTGCCTGCTCGAAAAGTGGTCAAAACAGCCCCGTCCCAAAAAGACTGGGTATTGGGCGTTGACAGTTGGCGAGCCGTAGGTAAAATATCAACTTGTCCTGGGGACGTAGCTCAGTTGGGAGAGCGCTGCCGTCGCATGGCAGAGGCCGAGGGTTCGACTCCCTTCGTCTCCACCCTTGGATTTGATAAGCCGCTGACATTGTGTCGGCGGCTTTTTTTAAAAGAAAGGGCTGCACTATGGCCGAGCTTGAGTCCCAACCACTGTCTGCCGAGGAGCGCGCCGAGTTGGAAGAGCTCCGCGCCGAGAAGGCTCGTCGCGAGGCCCAGGAAGAGGCACGCCGCGAGCGTGAGGAGCTGGCCGCCCTGCGTGCCGAGCGCGAGAAGGCCGAGGAGGCCGCTGCGAAGGTTGCATCTGAGCCTGCGCCCGCGCCTGCGCCCAAGCCCGCTGCCGCGATGTCCGCGCCCATCGCACCCAAACCTCAGCCTAAAAAGGCCGCTCACCCCAAGCCCGCCGAGCCCAAACCGAGCCGTGACGAGATGACCTTTGCCCAGCGCATGGTCACCTCCAAGGAGCCTGCGGGCGAGAATGAGATCCCCGGCATGGCGCCGGCTCAAAAAATCATCATCGTGCTCGCCCTCATCGCGTTTATCGTCTTTATGGTTTACACGATCACGGGCAGCATGGGCCTGCACTAACCTGTTCGCGCCGGGCTCCATGCCCGCACGTCCGCCTCGCCCAACCCTCAACCTCTGCACAACACATCCGAAAGGTCGCCCCATGGCTTTGACCGACATCTCGCATCCCACCGACATTGCAATGCTCACCGATCTGTACGAACTCACTATGGCCCAGGGCCTGTGGGAGAGCGGCAAGGCCAATGAGCAGGGTTGTTTTACCGCGTTTTACCGCGACCATCCCTTTGGCAGCGCGTATGCCGTCATGTGCGGCACCGCCGAGCTGCCCGAGCTTGTCGAGAACCTGCGCTTTACGCCCGAGGACATCGACTATCTAGCTTCGCTCCAGGCCCCAGCCGGCGGCGCGATGTTTAAGCCTGCATTCCTCGACTACCTGCGCAACTTCCGTGCGCACGTGAACATTGACGCCGTGCCCGAGGGCGAGCTCGTGTTTCCGCGCGAGCCCATGGTGCGCGTCACCGGCCCGTCGCTGGAGTGCCAGCTGCTCGAGACCGCGCTGCTCAACACCGTCGGCTTCCAGACGCTTGTCGCCACCAAGACGGCGCGCGTGGTACTGGCGGCCGATGGTCGTCCCGTGGCCGAGTTTGGCCTGCGCCGTGCCCAGGGTCCCGATGGCGGCCTGGCTGTTGCGCGCGCGAGCTACGTGGCGGGCTGCTCGTCTACGTCCAACGTGCTTGCCGGGCGCCGCTACGGCATCCCCGTCTTTGGCACACACGCGCACAGCTGGGTGATGAGCTTCGATTCCGAGCTCGAGGCCTTCCGCGCCTTTGCCAAGTCAAGCCCCAAGAACTGCACGCTGCTTATCGACACGTACGACGTGCGCGAGGGCTGCGAACATGCCATTACGGTTGCCAAGGAGATGGAGGCGGCGGGTGAGCGCCTGTCGGCCATTCGCATCGACTCGGGCGACCTGGCTAAGTTGTCTAAGTATGTCCGCGGCCGTTTTGACGCCGAGGGCCTGCCCTATGTGGGGATTTCGGTCTCCAACGACCTGGACGAGTACACGATCCAGTCGCTGCTCGACCAGGGCGCGCCCATCGATAGCTTTGGCGTGGGTACCAAGCTCGCGACCTGCTACGATCAGCCGGCGCTGGGCGGCGTGTATAAGCTTTCGGCCCGTCGTGCGAGCGACGCGGAGCCGTGGACGCCGGTGGTGAAGCTTTCCGAGCAGCCCTACAAGCGCACGATTCCCGGCGTGCAACGCGTGCGCCGTTATTACGATGGCTTTGGCGGTCCAGTTTGCGACATGATCTATGACGAGGACCATCTGGCAGGGGAGGGCGCCGCGCGCGGCAATACCCTTGTGGCCGTGAACGATGCCGCCTTGGTGACCGACGTGTCCGAGCTCGAGTATCGCGAGCTGCTGGTACCGATCGTGCGCGGTGGCAGTGCGGTGGCTCCGCGTGAGAGCATCGCGGACGCGCGCGAGCGTTGTGCCTGGGCACTCGATCATCTGGACGCGGCTTTCAAGCGCTTCCTGTATCCGCAGACCTACGTGGTGGGTATGGAACAGGGCCTGGCTCAGGTGCGCGACGAGCTCGTGCGCAAGAACATGGCCGCGGCTTCGGCCTTCCCCTGGGCAAAATGATCCGAAGGGGACGGAGGAAAACGGATCATATTCTCGCTCACCTGTTCGCCCTCTCGCTCAACATTCGATTGGTTTGACGTATGACGACTTCTTATAAAACGATGGTGGTAAAGATCGGTTCGTCCACGGTGGTGGGCGCCGACGGCAAGGTCAACCGCGCCTTTATCGGCGGCCTGGCTGATCAGGCCGCAGCGCTGCGCGAGCTTGGCTGGCGCCTGGTCGTGGTGAGCTCGGGCGCTATCGCCTGCGGCTATCCCGTGCTGGGCTTCGACTGCAAGCCGGTCGGCGACCTGCCGAGCCTGCAGGCCTGCGCCTCGGCCGGTCAGTGCATCATCTCGTCGGCCTACGACGAGGAGTTCCATGCGCGCGACCTGCTCACCTCGCTCGTACTGCTCACGCGCCACGACACGGCCCGTCGCACGTCCTACCTGCATGCGCGCGACGCCCTGCTGCGCCTCGTGGAGCTGGGCGTGGTGCCGGTCGTCAACGAGAATGACACCGTCACCGTCGACGAGATCAAGTTCGGCGACAACGACACGCTGGCGGCGCTCGTGAGCTGCCTGGTTTCCGCCGACCTATGCGTGACGCTGTCCGACATCGACGGCCTCTACACCGCCAATCCGCATGAAGACCCGACGGCCGAGTTTATCCCGGTCGTGCGCAAAATCGATGCCAAGATCATCGCCTCGGCGGGCGATTCTTCAACGTCGGTGGGCACCGGCGGCATGATCACCAAGATCCGCGCGAGTCGCATTTTGATGACGGCCGGCATTCAGAGCGTGATCTGCTCGGGCGAGGAGCCCGATGCGCTCGTGCGCCTGGCCCGCGGCGAGAGCGTGGGAACCCTGTTCGATCCGCCGGCGGAGCGTCTGGACATTGCGCCGCGCAAGCTGTGGATCGCGCTGGGTGACAAGGCACATGGCTCGGTAACGGTTGACGACGGTGCCGCGAAGGCTCTGGTCAGCCGTGGCTCGTCCCTGCTCGCGGTGGGTATTCGCCAGGTCGATGGGGAGTTTGCCGAGGGCGATGTGCTCGATGTGTGCGACCCGAGCGGTATGGTTGTCGCTCGCGGAATCGCCGAGGCCGATTCAGACGTGCTGGAGCTTGCAGCCGGACGCCGTCAGGACCAGATTGCCAGCAACCGTCTGCTGGCAGACCTGGCCGAGAAGCCCGCGATTCATCGAGACAACTTGATTGTCTTCGCCTAACGGGTCGACGCTGCGCGCCGCTCAGAGCGACAATTTGTCATTCAAAAGGCGAGGCATGACCATCAGGTCTATGCCTCGCCTTTTTCATGCCAACTTGTTCGCTCTGGGCGGCGCTCGCTTCTTTTGTTCGACCTACGATACAAAGCCACTCGCTTAGGGGCGTTTTCGCTTTCCGCCTTCTACCTGCGGTGGCCGTAACGCCGGCATATCGTAAGTTGCGGTGAAATAGTTCCTGTTTGGCGGCTTTAAAGCCTTTAGCAGTCCCTATTTCACCGCAATTCGTTGAGGCGGCGGGGTCCCTCTGCCGGCACTTGGGGACGTTCCTTATGTGCCGGCAGGTGGGGACACTCCTTCGCTAGAAGATCCGGCGCAGGTCTCCGCGGTTGAGGGCTTCGTCGAAGAGGTGCTTGAATACCACGCTGCCGTGCAGGCCGTCGTGCTCGAACTCGTTGGTCACCCAGGCGTGCGAGTTGCCCACGCGGCTGAGCGTATCGAGCTGCAGGCCCGAATCGACGTACATGTCGTCGAAATACACCGCGGCCTGGAGCGGCACCTCGTTGCGGGCCAGGCGCTGCGGGTCGTAGATCTTGTCCCAGCTGGTGTCTTCCATCAGCAGGTCCATCGCGGGCTTGAAGGGCTTAAGTTCGGGCATCTGCTCAAACATCCACGGGAACATGGCCTCTCCGGTAAACATGAGCGGGCGCGCGAGTGTGTCGAACTCGGCACGACGAGCTTTCTCTTCTGCCGCGGCCCAGCGAATGGGCATGGTGTCGCCATCGGCGTAGATGAACTCCTGCAGCGTCCAGTACAGCGGATTCGTACGCGTGTTCGTGCGCTCGAAGGCGCGCATCAAAAAGCTATCGGATACGGAGGCACCGCAGCTCAGTGTGCCGTCGCCGTCAACAAACGCGTGATCGATAATCCAGTGCATGCGCTCAAAGCTCGGCTTCATGCCAAAGTCGCTGCCCATGAGCTGAAGGCGCTCGACCGTCATCGGCGAGCCGTCGGGTAGCACGGGCTTTTGCTCTTCGATAGCATCGGCCAGGGCCGCCACACGCTCTACGTCGGCGGGGTAGCGGTCATAATACTGCTGAGTCTTGGCGGCCATGCGCGGGAAGGTGTGCGCGTAGACCTCGTTGGCGCTCGCCGGGACGTGGGGGATGCCGCCGCAGGTAAAGCTCGCCGCCACGCCCTCGGGGAAGAGCGACAGATAGCTCAGCGTCAAAAAGCCGCCGTAGCTTTGGCCGAGCGTGACCCACGGCTTGCCGCCAAAGCCCACCAGGCGCAGGTACTCAAAATCGCGCACGATGGAGCTGGCGAGGTGGCGCTTGAGGAAGTCCGCCTGCGAGCGTGCGGCATCGGAGCCGGCCGCCGTCGCGCGCTCGCCTAGAGCCGCGATCGTGCGCCCGTCTACACAGCTGCTGCGCCCGGTGCCGCGCTGGTCGGGCAGGACGACGCGGAAGTGCTTGACGGCCTCCTCGATCCAGCCGTCGCTTGTGGGCGACAGCGGACGCGGACTCTCGCCGCCGGGGCCGCCCTGCAAAAACAGGAGCAGTGGCAGATCGTCGTTGATGCGGTCGGGCGCGCAAACCACGCGGTAGAAGAGCTTGATGCTCTCGGGCGCGCCGGCGATGGGTGCCGGCATAGCGCCGCGGCGCATGGTGCTGCCGACGGCCAGGAGCATCGGCTCCAGGCCGCGCCAGTCAAGGGGGACGTCGATGCTGTGGTCCTCGACATAGAGGCCGGGGACGTGGTACGAAGTGATGAGGGCCATGCGGTACTTCCGTTCGTTGCGGTGTTTCGGGTTGACCAATTCTACCGCCGCGCGCGAGGGCATGCACAAATCGGCTACCATGGTGGGCAAACATCTAAGAGAAAGGGCCGCCCATGTCGGTCGATATAGCTACGTATGTCCACGATCTCGCCGTTGCCGCCAAGGCAGCGTCGACCTCGCTTGCCACGGCGAGCGATGAGCAGCGTCAGGAGGCCGTGCGCGCCATGGCCGCAGCGCTGCGCGACGGCGTCGATTCCATCGTTGCCGCCAACGAGCTCGATATGTCCGCCGCGCGCGATGCGGGCACCTCGGCGGGGCTCCTCGATCGCCTGTTGCTGACGCCCGAGCGCGTCGAGGGCATGGCCGCCGGCCTGGAGAAGCTTGCCGAGCTGCCCGATCCTGTCGGCCGCGTGCTCGACCACCGCGTGCTTGCAAGCGGCGTGGACCTCACCCGCGTGAGCGTGCCGCTGGGCCTGGTCGCCATGGTCTACGAGGCGCGCCCCAACGTGACGGCCGATGCCGCGGGCATCTGCATCCGCACCGGCAACGCCTGCATTCTGCGCGGCGGTTCGCTGGCCTATCACTCGTGCGCCATGATTGCCGAGCTGTTGGCCGATGCGCTTGAAGTCCAGGGTTTCCCGCGCGAGGCTGTGTCGATGATCGAGTCTACCGACCGCGAGGCCACCGGCGAGCTCATGAAGCTCCGCGGCATCGTCGACGTGCTTATTCCGCGTGGCGGTGCGGGCCTGATTCAGCGCTGCGTGCGCGAGTCGCTTGTGCCGGTGATCGAGACGGGCACGGGCAACTGCCATATCTACGTGCATGAATCCGCCGACTTTGACAAGGCGCTCAACATTATCGTCAATGCCAAGACCCAGCGCGTGGGCGTGTGCAATGCCGCCGAGTCGCTGCTGGTTGACCGTGCCGTTGCCGATCGCTTCCTGCCCGCAGTCGTTGCCGTGCTGCACGACCACGGCGTGCTAATTCACGGCGACGAGGCCACGTGCGCCGCATGCGCCGACGCTGGGCTTGCCGAGGGCGGCGACTATCTTGCCGCGACTGAGGAGGACTGGGGCCGTGAGTACCTGGCGCTCGAGATGAGCGTGAAGGTCGTGGCAAACGAGGACGAGGCCATCGCGCACATCAACCGCTACGGCACCATGCACTCCGAGGCCATCGTTGCCGAGGACGCGGACGCCTGCGAGCGCTTCTTGGATGCAGTCGATGCTTCGGCCGTGTACGCCAACGCCAGCACGCGCTTCACTGACGGCGGCGAGTTTGGGCTGGGTGCCGAGATCGGCATCTCGACCCAAAAGCTCCACGCCCGCGGCCCCTTTGCCGCCGAGGCCCTCACCACCTACAAATACAAGCTCCGCGGCACCGGCCAGGTTCGCCCCTAAACGCCCGCGCAAAAAATCACCGCAAAGGGGCCAAGCCCCTTTGCGGTGATTTTGGTGCTAGGCCTGAAAGGTGTCGCGGTCGGGGGCGAAGGACTGCATGGCTGCGATGGTGCGGTCGAAGAGCTCGGGAAGCTCCCAGCCCAGCATCTCGGCGCCCTGCGAAATTACGTCGCGCGAGCAGCCGGCGGCAAAGCGCTTGTCCTTGAATTTCTTTTTGAGCGACTTGGTCGTAAAGTCCATGACGCTCTTGCTCGGGCGCATGATGACGGCGGCGCCAATCAGGCCGGTGAGCTCATCGCAGGCAAACAGGATCTTTTCCATCTGCAGCTCGGGCTTGGGCAGCGAAGAGTTGAAGTCGGACGTGTGTGTCTGGATGGCACGGATAAGCTCGGGAGACGCACCTTCGCCCTCAAGAATCTCGGCGGCATAGATGGTGTGGTTCATGGGGTCGTCCTCATGCTCCTCCCAATCCAGGTCGTGCAGCAGACCGACGATGCCCCAAAACTCCTCGTTCTCGGGGTCGAACTCGCGCGCAAAGTAGCGCATAGTGCCCTCGACCGTCTCGCCATGGGTGATGTGGAACGGGTCCTTGTTGTGCTCGTTGAGCAGTTCGAACGCGCGGTCGCGGGTGATTCCGGCGGTAAGCGGCTCTGCCATAAGGGACTCCTTGTGCTCGTGGGTATCGATAAGAATGAATACTACTAGAACAAGAAAACCACCACAAAGGTGCCTGTCCCCTTTGTGGTGGTTTTTGGTGCGGATGGGTTAGTTGAGGGCGGCTTGGGCTAGGCGGGCTTCGGCGTCCTCCTCGGTGACGCCCAGGGCCACGGCGAACTCCTCGATGGAGCGGCGCTTGGCTTCCTTGAGTACGCGCATGTAGTAGGAGCTGGGTTTTTTGTCTGCTTCCTCGGCCTGGCGAATACGGTGCATCATGGTTTTTGCCACGCGGACCGTCTCGGGCGCACCCAGCTTAAGCTGCTGCTTAAAGTGCGTCTCCTCGAGCGAGCTGTTGCGCTCGGTAAAGGTGTCGCACTCCAACTCGTTGTAGTGGCTCAGCAGGTGCTCGGCATCTTGCTGGGAGATGGCGGCATGCAGACGGTCGGCCTGCGCCACGGGGTACATGAGGATCGTCTGCGCATGTCCCTGCTTGGTCTCGAGCAACAACATGGGCTGCGGCGTGTCGTCCCTAAAACCGACGACGGTGCAGACTCCCTGACCCGGATGAATGACGTGTTGACCGATTGAGAACATGCTACCTCCAACTTATACGAATTTACGTATGTCTAGAATAACACGCTGACGTGCGCAAACCTTCACTTTATGCAGGAAAAGCACACAACTCTGATAGGTAAGAGTATTCGATAAATAAAACGGCTTATTCATGCGTTTATGCATTTTCAGAACGTGTATAAATTGCAGGCAAACCGCCAACTTTGTACCACCGCGCAAGAGCGGTAGTCATTTTTGTGCATATGCAATTTCGATTGGCTTTACCCTGCGACAGTGTGCGTCGCTTGTGATAGAGTGCTACAAACTCTGGCTTTTGCCCTACGAGTGACCAAGAGCTCGGGGGCTTTAACACAAGGAGGATCTATGCCCGAGAAGATTGAAGAGCTGGTACGCGCTGCGCTTGCTGCGGCCCAGGAGGCCGGCGACCTTTCCGCATTTGAACTTGACGATTGCGCCATCGAGCGACCGGCTGACACTTCTCATGGCGAGTGGACCTCCACCATGGCCCTGAAGTCCGCCAAGCTGGCTCACTGCGCTCCGCGCAAGATCGCCGAGGCCGTCGTTGCCCATATGCCCGAGGACCCCTCGATCGAGAAGGTCGAGATCGCAGGTCCTGGCTTCATCAACTTCTACCTCTCCGTCGCCGTCAAGAACGCCATCTTCGGCGAGGCCCGCGAGAAGGGCATGGACTTCGCTAAGTCCAACGTCGGCGGCGGCCTGAAGACCCAGGTCGAGTTCGTTTCCGCCAACCCCGTCGGCCCCATGCACATCGGCCACGGCCGCTGGGCCGCGCTGGGCGACTCCCTCTGCCGTGTTATGGGCCACGCCGGTTACGACATCCAGCGTGAGTTCTACATCAACGACCACGGCTCGCAGATGAACACCTTCGGCAACTCCATCAGCACGCGCTACATGCAGCTTGCCGACATCATCGCCAAGCAGGGCGTGGGTATCGACGAGGCTCACAAGCTGCTGATCGCCGACCGCGATGCCTTTGTTGCCGACGAGAACGATGAGCATCCCGAGACCCATCCGTACCAGGATAACTTTGCCGAGACGCTGGGCAAGGACTCCTACGGCGGCGACTACATCATCGACGAGGCCGCCGAGTTCTGGCGCACCGACGGCGACAAGTGGGTCGAGGCCGATCCGCAGGAGCGCATGGAGAGCTTCCGTGAGCGCGGTTACGTGAAGATGGTCGACAACATGCGCGACCTCTGCCACGCCGTCAACTGCGACTTCGATCGTTGGTTCTCCGAACGCTCGCTGTATGTGAAGGACACCGAGGGCGAGACCGCCGGCACCTCCGCCGTCGACCGCGCGTTTGAGAAGCTCGACAAGATGGGCTATCTCTACACCAAGGACGGCGCCCTGTGGTTCCGCTCCACCGACCTGGGCGACGACAAGGACCGCGTTCTGATTAAGTCCGATGGCGAGTACACCTACTTCGCCTCCGACGTTGCCTATCACTGGGATAAGTTCCAGCGCGTCGACCACGTCATCGACATCTGGGGCGCCGACCACCACGGCTACATCGAGCGTGTCCGCTGCGTCTGCGACGCTCTCGGTTACCCCGGCAAGTTCGAGGTTCTGCTGGGCCAGCTCGTCAACCTGCTGCGCAACGGCAAGCCCGTCCGTATGTCCAAGCGCAAGGGCACCATGGTGACCCTGCAGGAGCTCGTCGACGAGGTCGGCTCTGACGCCGCCCGCTACACGCTCATCTCCAAGAGCTCCAACCAGATGGTCGACTTCGACATCGAGGCCGTTAAGAAGCGCGACAACTCCAACCCGGTGTACTACGTGCAGTACGCTCACGCCCGCGTGTGCTCCATCCTGCGTCGTGCCGCCGACGTTACGCCCGAGCAGGCTGACGAGATGGGCATGAAGGCCGTCGCCGCCAAGGCTATCGGTGAGAACGTCGATTACTCGCTGCTGACCGACCCGACCGAGCTCGCCCTTTCGCGTAAGCTCAACGAGCTCACCGACCTCATCGCCAGCTGCGCTCGCGACCGCGCTCCGTTCCGTCTGACGCACTTTGCCGAGGAGCTCGCCGGCGACTTCCACAGCTTCTATGCTGCCTGCCAGGTTCTGCCGAGCGAGGGCCGTCCCGTCGACCCCGAGCTTTCGCGCGCCCGTCTGGCCGCTTGCGACGCTGTCCGCGTGACGCTCGCCCTGGTGCTTACCCTTGTTGGCGTTTCCGCACCCGAGCAGATGTAATTTGCGGGTCATTTGACCGTGTAGGTTCGGCTTTGCTGAGCCCTTTAAGCCCGATCTCCATGCGGAGGTCGGGCTTTTTGCGTTTGGCGGGGCTTTTTGGCGTGTTGGAAAATGCTACAAAGACGCAACTATACCGGTTTACGGGGCTGAATCGCCAACTGGCGACCATGGCGCCAATAGCGAAATTAAAACTGCAGGTAGACGGCTTATTGTTTCTTGAAAATGCAGGGTATGGTTGGCTTGCATCATTCTGGCCCCGTAATCCGGCATAGTTTTGAAAATGACCCCTTGGGGACGGAGGAAAACGGATCATTTTTGTCCGGGGGAGAGCGGTACGAAACCGTCCGCCACGAATTGGGGTTATCTACTACGTGTAGTCGTATACTCCGAACCATGTCGAAAGGTGCGATATTAAAACCGAAGGTAACGGGCTTGCGATCTTAGGAAGATCGAGGGAATGGTTAGGGGTCGCGGGTCAAACGTAGTAGATGGGCGTGATTCGTGGCGAGCTGATCCTGGGACCGACGATTCCGCTCTCGTGCCTCGTGGTCACCACGATCTTTGGGGGCTCGGCTGGCCTCTCCATATAAGTTGCGGTGGAATAGTTCCTGTTTGGGGCGGCTGCCGGGTTTTTCAGGAACTCTTTCACCGCAACTTATGAGAGGTGGACATCGCCGCTCGTGGCTTTGTAAAGAGTGTCCCTTTTGGCTAGTCGTTTAAGAACGTCCCCGATGACTAAGTTGCAGGTGGTTGCGGTTGTGCTACACTAACCCTGCGTAGTTGACGCAATCATTTCGATACAGATCAATGATGTCCGTCGTTTTTGTACGGAGCTAGACTGTTTAGCCGCCCTGAAGGTTTATGCAGGGAGCATGTGATCACAGGGCTTGAAAAGAAAGTTGAGCAAACACTGTGTCTGATCAACAGCAAGAAAACGAAATAACGACGACGGCCGCTCCCGCTGCACCGGCTGCGTTGGACCAGGTCGTGATGCCTGCGCCGGTGCAGGCTTCGGCTCCTGAGGCCTCCAAGGCCGCTTCGACGCCTGCGCCCGCATCGGCTGAGAAGGTCGCGCCTGCCGCTGGCGAGGGAGTTGCCCCTGCCGCCGAAGAGGATGCCGCGCCCGTAAAGCCCAAGCGCACGCGCCGTGCGCCTAAGCCCGCCGCTGACGGCGAGGAGGCCGACAAGCCCAAGCGTCGCGCCATGCGCGCGACGCGAACCAAGCGCACCGTTGCCGATTCCTCCGCGCCGATTTCCGATGAGGTTGCACAGGCCCGCGCGCTGGCGCAGATCAGCGAGGCTCAGGTTGTGCGTGCCCGTCGCCGTGCTGCCGAGCGCGAGGCCGCGGCACTGACCGAGCTTGCAGCGCCGGTCGTCTCCGAGGCGTCTGCGGCCACCGAGGCCCCTGTCGCGGGGCAGCCGACCGAGAAGCCGGCTCCGCGCACGCGTCGTCGTGCGGCCAAGTCTCAGCAGGATGCTGAGCAGGCGGCTCAAGAGTCCGGTGAAGCTCCGGCTCGTTCTGCGGTGGGGGAGGGTGCGCAGCCCTCTGAGTTTGCAACACCCGCCGAGGCCAACGAGGTTCCCGTCGTCGATCCCGCTCTTCGCCCGCACCGTCGCGGCCGCAAGCCCAAGGCCTTCGTCGAGGCCGAGAAGGCTGCCGCCGCTGCTGCAGCAGCCGCAGCTCAGGACGCCGCGATGACCACCGCGCCCGCGCCTGTCGCCGACACTCCTGTTCAGGAATCTGCCGCCACCGAGGTCGGAGCACCCGCCGAGGACGAGCCCGCCGATGTTCGTCCCGGTCGCAGCCGTCGCACGGCCGCTAAGCGCCCGTCCAAGGCCAAGGGTTCGAAAAAGGACGCGTCCGAGGAATCGGGCAACGAGGTCGCCGAGGCAACCGTCGACTCCGCTTCCGATGCCGAGAACGCCGGTCAGCCGGCAGCCGAGAAGCCCAAGCGTACGCGCAAGAAGTCTGCAAAGGCTAAGGCTGTCGAGCAGCAAGCCGATGCCGAGCCCAATGCCGATGCCGATACCAAGGCCGATAACGAAGTCCCGGCCGACACCGACGCCGCAACTCCGTCGGCCAAGGTCGCCACGACCGCCGAGACCGACGAGAACGCCCGCCCCAACCGCCGTCAGCACAAGCGCAACGACGAGCGCAACGAGCGCAAAGACGAGCGCAACAACGACCGCCGCAATCGTCAGCGCGACCGCAAGCAGCGTAATAAGGAGCGCAATGCCGCCCCGACCGAGCCCACGCTTTCACGCGAGGAACTCGCGGCCATGAAGGTCGCCGAGCTGCGCGAGAAGGCCAAGGAGTTCGAGATCGAGACGACCGGCAAGAAGAAGGCCGAGCTCGTCGAAGAGATCTACACCACCGCTGCGAAGGCCGAGGGCTTCCGTGACATCAAGGGCATTCTGCAGATTCGCCCGGACAGCTCCGGCATCATCCATGCCCACGGCTACATGAAGTCCAGCGACGACGCCTTTGTTCCCGCCTATCTCATCCGCTCCGCACGCCTGCGTACGGGTGATGTGATTGAGGGCTCACTGCGCCCCTCACGCGGCGGCGACAAGCGCGCCGGCCTCGCTAAGATCACGACCGTCAACGGCCTTGATCCCGAGCAGGCCCGTAACCGCCCCAAGTTTGGTGACCTCACCCCGGTCTATCCCAACGAGCCGCTGCGTATGGAGCACGGCAAGGATTCCATCACCGGTCGCGCCATCGATATCGTGTCGCCGATCGGCAAGGGCCAGCGCGGTCTGATTGTGTCTCCGCCCAAGGCCGGTAAGACCACGATCCTCAAGAAGATCTGCCAGTCTATCTCGATCAACAATCCCGAGGTGCACCTCATCTGCCTGCTCGTCGACGAGCGTCCCGAAGAGGTCACCGATATGCAGCGCTCCATCAAGGGTGAGGTCGTGGCCTCGACCTTCGATATGCCCGCCGACAACCATACTCGCGTGGCGGAGCTCGTGATCGAGCGTGCCAAGCGCATCGTGGAGCTGGGTGGCGACGTCGTGGTGGTACTCGACTCCATCACGCGCCTTGCACGCGCCTACAACCTGGCCGCTCCCGCCTCGGGCCGTATCCTGTCGGGCGGCGTCGATTCGGCGGCCCTGTATCCGCCCAAGCGTTTCCTGGGCGCTGCCCGCAACATCGAGAACGGCGGCTCGCTCACCATCCTGGCCTCCGCCCTCATCGATACCGGCTCCAAGATGGATGAGGTCATCTTTGAGGAGTTCAAGGGTACCGGCAACATGGAGCTCAAGCTCGACCGCGACCTGGCCGACCGCCGTATCTTCCCGGCCATCGATCCCGTTGCCTCGGGCACGCGCAACGAGGATCTGCTGGTCGACGAGCAGATGCGCCCGTTTGTCTTTGGTCTGCGCCGTATCCTCGCCGGCATGAACAATACCGAGCGCGCGGCCGCGTCGTTTATCAAGGGTCTCAAGGGCACCAATACCAACCAGGAGTTCCTGGTGCGGTCGGCAAAAAAGCATAGCGATTACGAGCAGACGTTCTAGGCCGTCCGCCGCACGCGACAACAACCATAGACATGTCAGAAGGGCCGGGGTTTAGATCACGGCCCTTTTCGTATAGCCGCTCGCCAACGATTATTGACCTCACGACCGGCAAGCAGCGATTTTCCCGTTTCAATCCCGCTTCGTCGCTTGCAATCCCCAAGGGGGTTTCGCATAATAGCTGTTAAGCTTCGCGACGGAAAACGCAGATGAAACGAACCATATACCGTTGCTTTGGGGCATAGCCCCGCTTCATCTTCTCTCGCGCAGCCAACTTAATGATGCGATTTGGGTGCTGGAAGATGGGGAGAGCTCATGGCTTCTTCTGATGCAACACAACGAGCAGTTCTTGCTGGACTTTCCTGCGGAATCGGCCTTGCCGCTCCCGTGGTGATGTATGCTGCCACGCTGCCGTTTTCGTCGGTGAACGAGACGGTCGTCGCGGGCGCTGTCCCCTTTGCCGTGGGTGCGGTGGCGGGCGTGGGTATCTATGCCGCCTCGCTCGGCATTTCTGAATATCGCGCACAGCATGCCGAGCGCCTGTTCCAGCCCGACGCCATGGGTGGCGCTGCGAACGTCAACCAGCATCAAGATGAGTTCCAGACCGCCTCGATGCCCGCCCAACAGCAGTGGGCTGCTCCTCAGGGCGTTGCTACTGCGGCTCCTGCCGTTCAGGCAAACGCCGCGCAGCCCTCTTCGGTTTTCTCTGGCCTGACCGGTGCCTTGCAGCGCCGTCGTGCCGACGATGGCGTCCCCACTATCGCTCGCGCCGCAGACGCCATGAGCGAGGCCGACGCCTGGTCCATGATCGATAGCATGCTCGACGACGATTCGCCGGTCAGCTGCGATCCCACGCGCTCACGCGACGTCTACCAGGTCGCTATCGACGAACTCACCTACGGCGGGCAGACCGGCTCCATTAACCGCGATGACATCGCTGCCGCTGCGCGCGCCGTTTCGGGCTCTCATGCCGCCCCTGCGGGCAGCACGGCCGCCTTTGTGGCGCTTGTGGCTAACGCCGCCAACAACGCCGCCACGGCTCAATCCGTTACGTATGACACTGCCGTGCCCGTGACTCCGGCCGCCGCCACCGCCGTTGACCCCTACGCCGACGAGCCGCTGGCCGTCGACGAGGAGACTATTGCCGCCCGCCGCGCTGCCGAAAGCTCGCTGTGGGGCGCTCCTGCACAGCAGCAGGCGGCGGAGGCGGTGCCGTTCAACGCGAACCTTGCCAACATGCCGATCATCAGCGACGCCTCTGCTGCGGCTATCGATCTCGACGACCTTGACGAGCCGGTCATCTCGAACGACATGCCGTATGTGGTCGCTGCCCCGGTCGATGCCCCGGCCTCCGCGTCCCAGTCCGTCGCAGTTGACGAGCCTGTCGATGCGACTTCCGAGGAAGACGTCCCCATGGCCGATTACTCGGGTCACGAGGGCATGTGGGCCGCCGCTGCCGCAATTTTGAACGAGGTCGTCGAGCCTGCTCCCGTTGCCGCTCCGGTGTTTACGCCTGCTCCTCAGCCCGCTGCCCCCGCTTACGTTGGTCGCCACAGTGCCGTGTTCCCTGAGGATACCGCCCGCATCTCGCGCGAAAGTATCGAGCGTGCCGAGGCCATCGCTGCTGGCATCATGGAGAACCGTCGTCACGAGCGCGTCAATCAGATTCTCGAGGAGGAGATCGACCGCCTACAGTCTGCAGCGGTGAGGCG
Organism: uncultured Collinsella sp.; assembly: GCA_958348565.1. Classification (GTDB taxonomy): domain Bacteria; phylum Actinomycetota; class Coriobacteriia; order Coriobacteriales; family Coriobacteriaceae; genus Collinsella. The sequence goes on from CATVZP010000004.1 coordinate 50,009, forward strand.
CACTGGTCGTGCCTATCTGAGTGTTATCGAGGGCGGCACCGCCAGCTTTGAGCCGCTCTGTGCGGAGGCATAACTTCTGCATGCTTAAACTCGATCGAAAATGGGCGGTCGCGTCCTGCCTGATGGTGCTGCTCATCTGGGGCAATTCGATGGTTCCTGGCACGGGGTCCGGTTCATTGAGTCTGTCGATTATGGAGGCCGTTCGCGGCTTTTTGAACGACATGGGGCTTCCGTATGAGTGGGTGACCAACTTCGTCGTTCGCAAGTGCGCGCATTTTACCGAGTACATGGTGCTCGGCATTCTGGCGACGCACGCTTTTGATATCGAGGGCCGTCGCACCTTTGACGTATTGCTTCCCACGGCGGTTTTCCTACTGCTGATCCCCTCGATTGACGAGACGATTCAGCTCTTTGTGCCCGGTCGCGCCGGTATGATTACTGATGTGATGATCGACTGCTGCGGAGCGATGACGGGCGTTGTGCTTCGATATCTTCTACGATCGCTCATATGTGCCAAAAAGGCCGCCTAGGACACATTGCTTGGTCCTAGGCGGCCTCTCTTTGTTTGGGGCTTATACAGGGCGTGGCGGCGTTATTCCGTAGGATGGGATTGCTGGACGTCGTGGCGCCCCATTGGCGCGCCTACTGCTGAAGCGCGGCGGCACCCAGGGCCAGGCAACCCATGATGCCCTGCTTGCCCTCGAGGCTGTTGTTGACGATGTAGTTATCGATGTCGTTGACCTCGGGCGTGACGATATAGCCGTTGAGCATTTCGGCGCACTTTTTGCGTGCGAGCGGCACGATGGGGGTGTGGTCGGCCACGCCGCCGCCGATGATAATCTTTTGCGGTGCGTAGCACAGCGTGTAGGTCATGAGTGCCTGCGCCAGATAGCCTGCGAGCAGGTCCATGGCCTCCGGGTCGTCGGCCATGTCTCCGGCGCTCTTGCCGTCCCAGCGCTTTTTAACGCCAGGACCGGCGATGAGGCCCTCGAGGCAGTTGTCGTGGAAGGGGCAGGCGCTATGCTCGCCAATGGTGTCGCGCGGGTCGCGCGTGACCAGGATGTGACCGGCTTCGGGGTGCATCATGCCGTGGACGAGCTGACCGCCCGAGAGCACGCCGGCACCCACGCCGGTACCGATCGTCAGGTAGACCACGTCAGTGAGGCCCTGGGCGCACCCAAAGGTGACCTCGCCCAAGCAAGCGACGTTGACGTCGGTATCGTAGCCGCAGGGGACCTTGAGCTCGTTTTGGATGGTGCCCAGTAGGTCAAAGTAACGCCATGCGGTCTTGGGCGTCTCCAAGATCTTGCCGTACTGGGGCGAGGCAGGGTTGACCGCGGTGGGGCCAAAGGCGCCGATGCCCAAGGCGGCGATGCCCTTGTCTGCAAACCATGCGTTGACGGCCTCGACGGTCTCCTGCGGGGTCGTGGTCGTGATCTGCTCGCGCTCCAGGACCGTACCGTCCGCATAGCCCGTGGCGCAGACCATCTTGGTGCCGCCGGCCTCGAGTGCTCCGATAAGCTGCTGCTCTGCCATAGTATTCCTCTCTCTGGGACGAGTTGCTCCGTGACTAAAGTATAGAGCTCTAAACCATTTAAGAAAGCGCTCTAAAAAGAAGCCCTGCAACGCGGCGGGCGGTGCGGGGCTTCTTTGGTTGCTTTGGTTGCCGGGCCGTCCTTACCCGCGCGGCTTGATTTTATCACGTAGCGACTTGAGGTTCTCCAGCGCCGCGTTAAGCGTCTCGTCTCGCTTGGCGAAGTGGAAACGAATCAGATGGTTGACGGGCTCGCGGAAGAAGCTTGAGCCGGGAACGGCACCCACGCCCACCTTAGACGCGAGGTCCTCGCAGAAGTCGAGATCGCTGTCATAGCCAAACTCAGAGATATCCATCATCACGTAGTAGGCGCCCTGCGGCACGTTATGCTCAAGACCGATGCTATCGAGGCCCTGACAGAACAGGTCGCGCTTGGCGGTATAGAGGTCGAGGACTTCATCGTAATAGCTGTCGTCGAAGTTGAGTGCGGTGACGACGGCTTCCTGCAGGGGAGCGGCGGCGCCCACCGTGAGGAAGTCGTGGACCTTCTTGATGCGCTCGGTAATCTCGGCCGGGGCAATGGTGTAGCCCAAGCGCCAGCCGGTGATGGAGTAGGTCTTGGACAGCGAGCTGCAGCTGATGGTGCGCTCGAACATGCCGGGCAGCGTGGCCATATAGACATGCTCGTGGGGCGCGTAGACGATGTGCTCGTAGACCTCGTCGGTGATGCAGTAGGCATCGTACTTTTTGCACAGGTCGGCAATAAAAGTGAGCTCCTCGCGCGTAAAGACCTTGCCGCAGGGATTGGAAGGGTTACACAGGACGATTGCCTTGGGCTCGTTGTCGCTGAAGGCCGCCTCGAGGACCTCGCGATCGAAGTCGAACGTGGGCGGGTTGAGCGGCACATAGATGGGCTCTGCGCCCGAGAGAATCGTGTCGGCGCCGTAGTTCTCGTAGAACGGCGAGAAGATGACGACCTTGTCTCCGGGGTTCGTAACCGTCATCATGGCGGCCATCATGGCCTCGGTGGAGCCGCAGGTGACTACGATGTTCTCGTTGGGGTTGATTGGCATGCCCATAAAGTGCTCCTGCTTGGCCGCGAGTGCCTCGCGCATGGCCTGGGAGCCCCAAGTGATGGAGTACTGGTGATAGAGCGGCTTGGGGTCGGTCGCGATGGTGCTGAGGCTCTCGAGCAGCTGTGCCGGAGGATCGAAGTCAGGGAAGCCCTGCGAGAGGTTGACGGCACCGTACTTATTGGAGATGCGCGTCATGCGGCGGATGACCGAATCGGTAAATGTCGCCGTACGGTTGGAGAGTTCTTTCATGCTTGTCCTTTCGAGCATTTGCAGTGGGGCAAGTTTACTCCTATGAAACCGGTGGGAATTGCTCGAAACGCGCTCGAAAAACTCTTTTCAAAATTCTTGAAAATTGGGGCTTGCATCGCGTGGCGTTCCTTGCAATAATAGTCGAGCGCGAA
>CATVZP010000005.1 GCA_958348565.1 uncultured Collinsella sp.
TCGGAAGGCACGTGCAGACCTTTCGTCATGGCCTCCTACCTTTCTTTCGGGCCTTACTGGCCGAATGTATCAGCGCCCCTCCGTATGGGACGCTGCTTGCTGACAGCTCTAGTTATATCCAAAGACCACCCGCAATTCCACCTCGCCCCCGAACGGTCAGCAAAGTGCGATGAACGGTATATCGCATATGATTCCCCCATGATGCACTTCAGTTCTCTAAAGCATATTTTCAAAGGTAAACGTTCTTTTTTCTAAGGAATTAAGCTAGATTGCACAAATATTTTCATGTTTAAGAATTGCATAGCTAAAACGGTTTTCTGCATATATTTGTCGTTTGTCCACGATTCGATTTGGATTCGATTATATTCAGCTCGCAATCATTCTTATTCATACATCCTCATCAGTTGAGTATGGATATAGATTGTTTTCAAAACGAGTTGGACAGTTAGTCGCATGCCTTGACAGCGTAAGAAGTAGGTAAAGACACCGTTCGCACAATACGTCCGTGCCACAAGTCGACTAAATTGAGACAATAGTGAATAGGGTTAGGCTACCGTCCCCTGCGGGGACTGAACGGACAGATGCATATGCCGAGCAAAATCGAAAAAAAGCAAGCCGCCGCAAAGCTGCGCAAACCGCCGCGCGACTTCTCGTACACGCAGAACCGAGAGCTCAGCTGGCTACGCTTTGACAACCGTGTGCTCGACGAGGCTTTTGATGAGTCCGTGCCGCTGTTCGAGCGCCTTAAGTTCGTCTCGATCTTCGAGTCCAACCTCGATGAGTTCCTTATGGTGCGCGTGGGTGGCCTGTCCGACTTGGCCGAGCTCAAAAAGCAACCTGTCGACAACAAGAGCAATATGACCGCCTCCGAACAGGTCGATGCTGTCATGGCCGAAATGCCCGGGCTCCTTACCCGTTGGGAGTCCATCTTTAAGAACATCGAGGGCAAGCTCGATACCTTGGGCGTTCACCGCGCCCGCATCGATTCGCTTACGCCCGAGGAGCGCACCTTTGTAACCCGCTACTTCCAGGCCTACGTGTCGCCGGTCATCTCACCGCTGGTGATCGACCCGCGCCACCCCTTCCCCAACCTGCGCAACGGCGCACTCTACCTGGCATGCGGCCTGGACGGCGTCACCGACGAGGAAAGTCTGCTGGGCCTGATCGAGATTCCCGCCTCGATGAACCGCGTGGTCGAGATCCCCTCGCCCACCGGCACCTACTCCTACATTCTGCTCGAGGACGTCATCCTCGCCTGCCTGGACAGCTGCTTTGGCTCCTATAAGCCACTCGACCGCGCGCTCATCCGCGTCACCCGCAACGCCGACATCGATCCGGACGGCGAGGGCGTCGAGGAGGAAGAGGACTACCGCCAGCATATGAAGCGCATCCTCAAGAAACGCTTGCGCCTGCAGCCGGTAGTGCTCGCCGTCTCGGGCTCACTCGAAAAAGGAACGCTCAAGACTATCCGCAAGGCGCTCGAGCTCTCGCGTCGCTCGGTCTTTACCTGCGACATCCCGCTCGACCTGGGCTATGTCTTCGGCATTGAGGGCAAGATTCCCGAGCACCTACGCAACGAGCTGCTCTTTACGCCGTTTAAGCCGCAGCCCAACCCCACCATCGATATGACCCGCTCCATCCGCGAGCAGGTACTTCAGCACGACAAGCTGCTCTTTTATCCTTATGAGGCCATGAACCCCTTCCTGGATCTGGTGCACGAGGCCGCCTACGACCCCGAGTGCATCTCACTGCGCATCACGCTCTACCGTGTGGCCAAGCAGAGCCGCCTGTGCGAGTCGCTGATCGATGCCGCCGAGAACGGCAAAGAGGTCACGGTGCTCATGGAACTCCGCGCCCGCTTCGACGAGCAGAACAACATCGAGTGGGCCGAGCGTCTGGAAGAGGCAGGCTGCACCGTCATCTACGGCTCCGAGGGCTTTAAGTGCCACTCCAAGATTTGCCAGCTCACCTATCGCGAGGGCATGGCGCTTACACGCCTGACGCTGCTGGGCACCGGCAATTTTAACGAGAAGACAGCCAAACTCTACAGCGACTTTATGCTCATGACCGCCCACCCCGGCATCGGCGAGGACGCCAACCTGTTCTTCCGCAACCTGTCGCTGGGCAACCTGCGCGGCGATTACCGCTTCCTGGGCGTGGCGCCGGTCGGCCTGAAGCCGCTCATCATGCGCGGCCTGGATCGCGAGATCCAGCGTGCCCTCGCTGGCGAGCCCGCCCGTGTGTTCTTTAAGCTCAACTCGCTCACCGACCGCGAGGTCATCGACAAGATTGCCGAGGCATCGTGCGCAGGAGTCCGCGTAGACATGATCATCCGCGGCATCTCGTGCCTCAAGCCGGGCGTTCCGGGCAAGACCGAGAACGTCCATGTCCGTTCTATCGTCGGACGCTTTTTGGAGCATGCGCGCGTTTACGCCTTTGGCGTGGACTCGGACATGATCTATCTGAGCTCGGCCGACATGATGACGCGCAACACCGAGCACCGCGTGGAGATCGCCTTCCCCGTGCTCGACCCCACCTGCCGCGCCCTGGTGCACGAGTACATGGGCATGCAGCTTCGCGACAACGTGAAGGCCCGCAGCCTCACGAGCGACGGCACCTGGGTCCCCGTGAAGCGTGCAGAGGGCGAGAAACCCTTCAACTCGCAGGAAGCCCTGCTGGAGCGTGCCTATCGCAACGCCGAGGCGGCTGCCGAGGCAAAGCCCGCGCCCACGTCCCAGCCTGAGCCCAAACCGCAGCCGGCCACACCCGAGGTTCAGAAGGTCCAGGCGACCGTCATTGAGCCCGAGCCTGCACCTGTACCTCGGCCCGAGCCGCAGGTCACCAAGCCCGCACCCGAGACGAGTGCCCGTCGCGATAAGCCCGCCGGCAAGACCAAGGCTATCGAGCGCCATCGCCCCGGTCGCGTGCGCATGGGTCTGGGCCTGATCGGCCTGGGTCTTAAGACGCTCATTACCGGCAAGACGAAATAGTCGTTTGTAGAAGCAGTTTGTAGAAGCGTCCCGCATTTGAGGAAAGCCTCGGATGCGGGGCGCTTTTCCCTGCTACCATGGTGCGAACAACAACGCGAATGACAGGCAGGGATATGAAGCTCACTATAGAATCGATGACCTACGGCGCCGACGGGCTGGCGCACGCCGACAACGGCAAGGCCGTCTTTGTGCAGGGCGCCGTGGCAGGCGACACCGTCGAGGCCGAGGTCATGCAGGACGGCAAATCGTTCATGCGCGCCCGCGCCACCGAGATTCTGGAGCCAAGCCCCGATCGCATTCAGCCTCCCTGCCCCTTCGTGGGCATCTGCGGCGGCTGCTCGTGGGGCAATCTCTCACGCACGGCACAGCTCGCCGCCAAGGAGCAAAACCTGCGCTCCACGCTCGAGCGCATTGGCAAGTTCGCTCCTGAGCAGGTCGATGAGTTGGTACAGCCCATCCGCCACACCAAGGACGACTGGGGCTACCGCAATAAAATCGAGCTCGAACCGACCGTCGTCAACGGTCGCGTGCGCCTTGGCATGCACGGTGTCGACCCCAGCAAAATCGTGACCGTCGATGCGTGCCCGCTGTTCGATAAGCGTTTTCCCAAGGCGCTCAAATCGGTCGTCGGCGCACTCAACTATCTAAGCGGCAGCCACGACTTGGGCCTCGAGCGCGTGGGTATTCGCGCCTCGCGCCGCACCAAGGCGCTCGAGGTAGCGCTCTGGACGCCTACGGGGTCTTTCCCGCGCTCGCAGGTCTCGCGCGTGCTGGCAGACGCCGCTCATCCCACGAGCATCGTGCGTGTGATGAGCAAGGGCGAAAAGAAAGCCCGCCGTGTCTCCAAAGTCGAGATGCTCGCCGGCGAGGGCTCGTGGACCGAGAACATCGCTGACGGCCAGATGCGCCTGTCCGCTCCGTCGTTTTTCCAGGTCAATACCAAGGGCGCCGAGATTTTGATTGAGCTCGTTATGGACGCCCTCGACCCGCAGGAAGACGAGCTGGCCGTGGACCTGTACTGCGGTGCCGGCACCTTTACCCTACCGCTCGCCCGCCGCTGCGATTTTGTCGCCGCCGTCGAAGCCTATGGCCCGGCCGTGCGCGATCTACGCCGTAACCTGGAGATCAACAAGCTCGATAACGTCGACGTCATCGGCGGTGACGCGGTGCGCGAGTTCCCCGATCAGGACGCCGACGTCTTGGTGGTCGACCCGCCGCGTGCGGGCCTCGCCCCCGAGGCGATCGACCTCATCGCGAGCACGAGTGCCCGTGATGTCGCCTACGTGAGCTGCGACCCGGCGACTCTGGCCCGCGACCTCAAGCGCTTTGTCGAGGAGGGCACCTTCTCCCCCGTCAAGATCACGCCGGTCGACCTGTTCCCGCAAACCTTCCACTGCGAAACGGTCGTCCACCTCAAGCGCAACTAACCGCATGACGAGAGCGGGCCCGCGTGCGTAGCTGCACGCGGGCCCGCTTTATTCAGTCGATGTAACGCTGGCAAAAGTCATCGCTGCACTCACGGGCAGCCAGAACAACAACGGCAGCAGGTAGCGCATCGACTCGGTCGTGTACGACGTCGGCGAGATCCAAAGAACAAGGTTTGCCGCAACGAGCGGCGCCATCAGATAGAGTTTCTGGGGCGCACGACGTTTTATCTCCAGCAGCAGAAACGCCATACCCCAGGTCGACCAAAGCGCCTTGGCGCCAATAAGCATGCCGACCGGCGTCGACTGAAGCCATGCAACGAGCGACTCGACACTGCGGCCCAAGGTCGCATCGGACCAGCTCAATCCCAGGTCCCGCGAGCGGGGAAACACATGGCTCACGTTGTGTCCGTCGACAGGAGTCACATAGGGCGACAAGGCCTCGCTTCCCGCCGCCGGCATGGCATACCAGCCAATCTGAACTCCCAGATACGCCTTAAGATAACAAAGTGGATGCTGTAGGAGCCCCGCTACCCACGCGCCAAAATAGGCTGCAAAATCGAGCTCGTCGGCCTTACCAAACGTGGGGTCTTTAACGGAGTCGGTTAAAAACCACGTGTAGTTGTTCTTACCATCCTCCCCGATGGCGCGCTCGATCTCTTGACGCTGCCATTCCGGAAGCTCGTCCCCGTGGTCACGCATCAGCAACGCGGACTGCTGAAACATGAGACCGTAGACCTCCTGCTTGCCACCAGGCTCGCACCCCAAAGCGGGAAGTACGGCCGTGGGCATAAGGACCGTCATAAACAGAGAAGCGCCGACCGCCATTGCCGCAACGACAACTCGCCCGCGCCGACCCGTTACCTTGAAGAACACGACAACCAGGACAATCAGCACGAGAATCAGGCCGGTCTTACGCGTCAGCGAAACCAGAAGCAGAAGTGCAACGTATACAGCAAGGAAACCGGGGGCCCTCAGGAGTCGCCCCCTCGAACGCATGACCTCAATGGAAGCAACCGAGAACAGCAGGAAAAACGGCAGGAAGGTGGCGTCCTTCGCCATGGCCGAGGCATAAATGGGAAGGTGCCAATACAGGCACAGAAACGCCAGCAGCGCCAGACAAACACCACGTCCGCCGCCCATACGGCGTACCAAAACAAGGCAGCACGCCAAGGCGCACGCCGTCAGAAACGCCTGTACCAGGCAGAAGGCGTACACCCCAGCATCAACGCTTCCCAGCGCACGGCCCAGGTCGGTAAACCATCCGTACAGATAGGTATCGATCACCGGATGGTGGTCGGCGATGACGCCTTCCGACAAGGCATTGGGCAAGCCGTTGTACTGCAAGAGCTGTTGGCGAGTATCCCACCAGATCACGCCTGGGAACAGCAGGACCAGCAACGGAGACCAGCAGGCGTAGATGATTGCGCCCAGTTTTACGATGCCGCCAAATGCGTACGTCTGTGGGATGCCTGAGAACGCCATGTCGCACAAGTTGTCAAACCATCTAACATGGACTTGCCGAGGAACGTCGACAATACTTTTGCGTCCCGCCAGAAACCGCTCGATCAGACAGTCGCCGAGCATAAACGCTGTGCAGAAAAAGGCCATGTGCCCCAAGACATGGACCAAGTAGATAGGGTTGCAAGAGAATCCCACGGTATCGCGAAACATATCCGCGATGGTCGCGAGCACCGCAAAGATGCCCGCGACCATCAGCATGCCGCGATTCTGTTTTAATCGCTCCACCGGCATACACTTAGTGCTTTACCGGTGCGCCGCAATGCGGGCAGAATTGAGAATCGGGCGTAAGCGGGCTTCCGCACGAGCTACAGAATCGCGGCGCATCCGAGGGCGCAGGAGCCTGTTGCGGCTGGGCCTGAGCCTGCTGTCCGACGAAATTCTGCGGCATCATCTGCTGAGGCGCTGTATATGCGGTGTTATTCGCAACCGCCGCATATGCCTTAGAGTGTTTGCGCATGCGAATGACAAAGAAGCCGCCAACGCCCGCCGCGATGAGAATCGCAACAATAACGACGATGAGAATGGGAGTGAACGAGGATGAGCTGTCGTCCTTTTGCGAATCGGCCAAAAGGGATTGCTGGGAGATGCCGCTCTTGTAGACATCGATCCTAAAACCGTCATCCTTATTATCTTGAACGGCGTAAATCAATGAGCAGTCCTTCGAGAACCACGCAGACCCCATGTAGCCGTCGTCGCCTACGCGGTCGTATTCCAGCGAACCCCTCAAATTAATCTGAGAATGTGCGCCCGTCTTTGTATCAATCAGATACAACAGATTGTTATCGTTGTCGTCCGAACCATTGGCCAATGCAAACCTACCGTCATTCGATAGAGCGCCATATCCACCTTCACTCATAAAGGGGAGATCATTAGGGTACTTAGTCCTCCATTTTGTTTCGCCTGTCTTGTTATCGACGACAATCATTTCAAGGCTTTCCAGCTCAGAAGAGCTGGAGCCGAGTCCATCACTGTTTTCGTTATACAAGCCAAGAACGAGCGATCCGTCCTGATTAAGCGTGTTGTATTCCAGATTGCTGTAGTAGGTGCAGGTTGCGTCACCCTTTTTTGAGACATAGAGGCAGGGGCCGATGGCGGCGCCGTCATCGTTAACGACAACCGTATTGCCCGCCCTGTCAAATTCAGACGTGTTGACGGCTTCCTTGTCCTTCAGGTCGAGCGTTACCACGTCGTAGTACGAATGTGAATCGTAATCGTCGCCGCAATAATCCCGTATAACATAGCCGTATTTGCCGTCATTTGAAATCCAAGCAGGGCCATCCAAAGAGTAGTCATCGGATGACGTAAATTCGTATTTAGTCGTTGTATTGCTGTTCTTAAAATCAACTACGCTAAAAACCGCGTAATAATCCTCTGAACGCGAATCATATACTAGGGATGTTATAAAAAGCGATTTGTTGTCCTTAGATATTTGAAGCCTGACATCGCCATCATCGTCATCAAGCACGTCAGATGGAACCGCGGAGCCCAGAGGATATTCTTCTGACTTGTCATTGGACAGATCATATGCAATTACGGAATCGTTCGCTCTATTGAAACAGTAAAAGGTCTCTTCGTCAGCTGAAAAGCAGTATGCATTTTTATAGTCATCACTCTCGGGATCAATATCCACTATGGTGCGAGACCAATCCTCGGTGTCTAGTAAATAGAACTTTTCTTCAGATGCATCCCCGTACAGCACATACCTTCCAGAAGGCGAACGGTTTACATATATCGAATTCTCAAGCTCATACGTATCTTTCAGCTCGGGCGTGGGAACGTCGGCAGCATAGGCACCGAGCGGCGCCACGACAAGACTGGCAGCCAGTGCAAGGCCGGCCGTAAGGAGCATCCCCCATTTCATTTTTCTTGTTCTTGGCATGGTTGCCCCTTTCGATCGAGAGGTGAGTAAGACCTGAGAATACGCTAAGCCCGAAAAAGCAAAATCTGTTGCGCAACAATTCCCGGCGAGTAAAAAAGTCGGTAACGCCTGATGAAAATGGGACGGGGATTAAATAATCATTGTGTACCGAATGATTATTTAATCCCCGTCCCAGAAAAATCACTGATGGTTGACGGGAGCTCCGCAGTTTTGGCAGAAGGATGCGTTTGCCTCCAACATTGAGCCACACTGTGGGCAAAAATGAGCGGACTCAACTGGCTGAGCATCATCGATCGCGGTCGGCACCTGCTGCGTCGGCGGCATTTGCTGCGCCGGAGGCATTTGCTGGTATGGATTGGACTGCGGAGGCTGAGGCTTGTTCGATGATTCCTTGTTCAAGATAACGGCAAAGGCAACAGCCGCGACACCACCAAATACAACTAGCAAAACGAGAAGATCGAATACACTAAGGCCTATCATCGCAAATCAGCTCCTCATGTAGCGAAAGATGACGGATGCCGAGATTTTATCGCCGCGCCGCAAGCCCCTCCTAGTGCGCAACACCCAGGCACGACCAGTCTTTTTTGGAGCGGGGCTCCCGGGGTAGCTAATTTGGGACGGGGCTGTTTTAGCTACCCTTTGGCAGTTGGCGCATATTTGGGTTGGAACAAATACCGACCGGAATATAGGGGTAGCTAAAACAGCCCCGTCCCAAATTAGCTACCCAAAAAATCATTGGGGAATGGTGCGTGGCAAGCGGGGGTCTTCGGGGTATAAGACGGCTAATTGTATGCCGCTTTTTGAAAGGAACCCTTATGCCCAGCGTTGCCGTTCTTGCCGCCGATGGCTTTGAAACGATTGAATGCCTGACCATGGTCGATGTCATGCGTCGCGGCGGCGTGCGCGCCACGCTCGTCTCGATCATGCCCACGCGCGAGGTTGTAAGCTCGCTGCAGATTCCCGTAACCTGCGACGCACTCTTTGACGAGATTAACTTTGACGAGTACGACTGCGTCGTGCTGCCCGGCGGTCTGCCCGGCGCCACCAACCTGCGCGCCGACCAGCGCGTCTGCGACGTAGTCTGCGAGTTCGCCGCGACCAAGCATGTTGCCGCCATCTGCGCCGCCCCGTTTATCCTGGGTGAGCTTGACCTGCTCGAGGGACGCCACGCCACGTGCTTCCCCGGCTTTGAGAAGAGTTTCCCCGAGGGCGCCTATACCGGCGACAAGGTCACGCACGACGGCAACATCATCACCGCCAGCGGCATGGCCCAGTCGCTCCCCTTTGCGCTTGAGCTGCTGCGTACGCTCGCCGGCGACAAGGCTGTCGAGAAGGTTGCCGAGGGTATTCAGTTATGATTTTGGCTTCGCAATCACCGCGCCGCATCGAGTTGATGCGCGAAGCGGGCTACGACATCCGCGTCATTCCCGCTGACATCGACGAGACTCCTTTTGATGACGAAACCCCGCTTACGCTTGTCGAGCGCTTAGCTCGCGCTAAGGCTGCCGCCGTTGCCGCCGAGCACGCCGAGCCCAATGAGCTGACCATCGCGGCCGACACCATCGTCACCTTCGATGACAAGATTTTGGGCAAGCCGGCAAACGAGGGCGAAGCCCGCATCATGCTCCATGAGCTCTCGGGGCGCACGCACCAGGTCGCAACTGGCGTCTGCATCGTTAGAGCCGGAGACGCCACAGCCCCGCACGCCGCCGAGAGCCTATCGTTTGTCGATGTGACCGACGTGACGTTCTATGAGCTCACCGACGAGCAGATTGAGCGCTACGTCGCCTCGGGCGAGCCCATGGACAAGGCGGGCGCCTACGGCATCCAAGGCACAGGCGGCCGCATGCTCGTGCATGATATTTCGGGCGACTTCTACAACGTGGTGGGCCTGCCCATCGCTCGCGTCGCGCGTGCGATTCAAAAACTATCGTAATTGCATCTGGCGCTGGGTATCCGCCAGCGCCTACAATTTCGGCGTACCGTACGGATCCCGACCGGGCATAAGGCCTGGCGGAAAACCGATAGGAGTAAAACATGGATACACTGCTTGAGGCCATTGACGTTTGCGATGTCGATGGCTTTTGTTTTGGCAACTATACGGACGAGGAGGCCGGCACCGGTTGCACCGTAATCGTGGCACCCGAGGGCGCCACCGGCGGTGTTGACGTTCGCGGCGGTGCACCGGCATCGCGCGAGACCGACCTGCTGCGTCCCGAGAACACCGTGGACAAGGTCCACGCCGTCTGCCTTTCGGGTGGATCGGCCTTTGGTCTGGAGGCCGCAAGCGGCGTCGCCCGCGAGCTCGAGAGCCGCGGCATCGGCCTTCCCGTCGGCCCCACGCAGGTGCCTATCGTGTGCTCCAGCTGTATCTTCGACCTCGCCTTTGGCGACCCCACCGTACGCCCCGACATTAAGGCTGGTATCTCCGCCGTGCGCGAGGCGCTCGACAACACCCCCACCACGCTCGAGCAGGGCAATGTAGGTGCCGGCACCGGTGCCACCGTGGGCAAGCTCATGGGCCCCGCCACCTGCATGAAGGCCGGCCTTGGAGCCGCCGCCGTGGCACTCGGCCCTGTTAAGGTGGGTGCCGTGGTCTCAGTCAACGCCTGCGGAAACGTCGTCGACCCCTTCACCGGTGAAGGGGTCGCTGGTATGCGCGCCGCAGCAGATAGCGACCAGATTGTCGACATGGAGCTCGCCGCCTTTGCCGCCGCCGGCTCCATGCAAATGCCGCTCGACCGCACCAACACCACCATCAGCTGCATCGTCACCAACGTTGAGCTCACCAAGGCTCAGGCCACCAAGGTCTCCCAGATGGCCGCAGACGCCTATGCGCACGCCATCCGCCCCACGCACACCACCAACGACGGCGATACCATCTACACCCTCGCCAGCGGCAAACTAGACGCTCAGACAAGCGCCGCCGTTCCCTTGGACCTGTTGGGCATGCTCGCCGTAAGGGCCCTACAGACCGCCATCGTAAACGGAGCCAAAACCGCCAAAACCTCCCACGGAATCCCGGGTGCCGCGAAGTAACCTTACTCGACCGGTTGCCCGGTGGGTCTTGGTTATGTTTGCTGCTCTACAGTCCTGGCTCGCACGAAGAGCACATTAAGTGCTCTTCGGCTCGTGCGGAACTCGCGACAAACATAACCAAGCTCCACCGGGCAACCTACTCAACAAGATCCCCTTCAGCCCAGGCCCCTGTGTACCGCGCGTCCAAGATCTTCAAATTCAGTTTGCTGACACAAAGCGAGACATAGCAGAGGACCCCTGGTCCTTAACTTGATACGAGTTCCGCACGCAAAGGAGGCGCCAGTGGCGCCTCCGTCTTGCGCAGGACTGTTCGAAGTAGCAAGTTAAGGACCAGGGGTCCCCGTTACCCGAGCGTTTCTGCACTAGTTGAATTTGAAGATCTTTGAGGCCAGATGGTATAGGCCGAGTGTGGTTTTGTCTCCGGCCCATCCATGCAGGTTGGTAAAGAATCCGACCACGCCGTAGCGAGCGCGACGATACATGCGCTCGTCGTACTCCTTCAGGTCGTTCCACAGCGTCTTCAGGCGCTCATCGGCACAATCTTCCTCGGAAAGCTTGGTGAGCACCGAGCAAATCGCCATCATCATGGTGAAGTAGCCCATCATGTACGAACGCAGACGCGAGGACTCAACGTCCTGGTACAGGTGGAACGATTCCATCATGATGCGCGTTACGCGGAACTGCTGACCCAGACGCTTGACCATCGTGGCCTCATTGACGCTCTGGCCCTCGCGACCGATAAAGTAGCGATAGAGATCGATGTCGGCGTAGTACATGGTCTTGCAGCGCGGCAGCGGCACGTAAGCGTAGATATTATCCACGTAGAACGTGTGTGCCGGCATAGGCAGATTGGACTCGCGCAGCACATCGGTGCGATAGCACAGGCTGTGCATGAGCAGGTTCTGATCGGGACGGAAGTGTCCGATCTGGTCCCAAGAGAAAATCTTTTTGCGCGGCAGGGCAAACTTGTAGCCAATAGCGGTATGCGTGCCCTCGTAAACCTTCTCGTACACGTAGTTCGAGATAAACAGGTCTACGCGCTGGTCGCGCTCCTCAAAGCCACGCAGAATCGACAGCATGGTCGAAAGCGCCGCACCGTCGAGCCAGTCGTCCGAGTCGACAACCTTGTAGTAGGTGCCCTGCGCCTCGCGCAGACCCGAGAGGACGGCAATGCCGTGGCCGCCATTCTCCTGGTGCACCGCGCGGATGATTCCAGGATAACGGGCCTCCCACTCGTCGGCCTTGGCGGCCGTCTCGTCCTTGGAGCCATCGTCCACCACGATAATCTCGATATCGGTGGCGTAATTGCTCCCCTCCAAGATGGAGGTGATGCAATGGTCCATGTCCTTGGCGGCGTTATACGAGGGAATACCGAATGTTATGACTTTATGCATGGCAGGCGATAATCTCATCCGAAAGATCGAGGGCGGAATTGGTCACGGCGTCCATATCGTAGTAACGATACTCGGCCAGACGACCCACCGGGTGGAAGTTCGTCAGGTTCTGGACGCGCTCAAGATAGCGCTCGTAGAGCTCACGGTTCTCGGGCTCAAGAATGGCGTAGTACGGCGTCTCACCCGAGCCGGGCGTATAGGTCTTGGAGTACTCCTTCATGATGGTGGTCTTGCCGGGCAGGACCTGACCGGTCATGTTCTTGAACTCGGTGATGCGCGTATAGTCCTCGCTCGTGGTGTAGTTGACGGTGCCCACGGGCTGGAACTGATCCATATCGAGCGTCTCGAACTTCATGTCGAGCGTGCGGTACGGCAGCGCGCCCAGATCGAGATTGAACAGCTCGTCAAGTGGACCGGTGTAGACGATCTCGCCACCATAGACCTTGCCGTCGATCTTGACGGTAGTCTCGTCGATCTCAAAGAGGTCGCGGGCGTCTACGTCACAGAATACGTCGATCAGATCGTGATCGAGCATATGCTCGAACAGCGCGGTATAGCCGTCCTGCGGCATGCCCTGGAAAGGAGCCTGCGGGAAGTAGCGATCGTCATCGCCCACAAAGACGGGAACGCGGCCGGTGATCGAGGGGTCGATCTGGTCGGGCGTCTGGCCCCACTGCTTCATGGTGTAATGCAAAAAGACGTTCTCGTAGACGTAATCGGCGACCTCGGCAAGATCCGGGTCGTTCTTCTTGCGCAGCTCCATAATGGGCACCTTGACGTCCTTGCCAAAGGTCTCCACGAGCTTTTGGTACAGCTCCTCGCCGCGCTCATCGCCAAAGGCAAGCTTAAGGCTCGCATGGTTAAAGGGCACGGGCATAAGGGTACCGTTGATGTTGGCGAGCACCTTGTGCTGGTAGTCCGTCCACTTGGTAAAGCGCGACAGGAAATTGTGAACGCGCTCGTTAAAGGTATGGTAGATGTGCGGACCATACTCGTGGACCAGGATTCCCGCCTCGTCAGTGCAGTCGAAGGCATTGCCCGCAATGTGGCTACGGCGCTCCAAAACGGCAACACGATAGCCGATAGTTTCGGCAAGACGGCGGGCGCAAACGGCACCGGCATAACCGGCGCCGACAACAATCATGTCGTACGCACCGGCATTAAAGCCTTCAGGCAGGCCTGAGGTAATCTGCATCGATACTCCTTGTCAAAAGCCACGGGCTCGTTAGCTGGGCTTTTCTCGAACATTCTTCGAGACATATTTATCAGAGCGATTATAGCGCTAATGCGTCCTATAATGAGCTTGCCACACAAGGAAAGCTCAAGCACCGCGGCGTACATAATTGAAAGGTAAACCCGCTAGCAGCGGGTTTATTCGTGAACAGCCGGGCGCCTGGAGCTTAGCGAAACGCTTGTAAGGAGTAACATGAGCGATTTCCTAAACCGTATGAAGTCTGCCGCCAAGGCCGACCTTAAGACCATCGTCCTGCCCGAGGGCGAAGATCCGCGTACCATCGTCGCGGCAAACAAAATCATCGAGGAGGGCCTGGCAAAGCTCGTCATCCTGGGCAACCCCGACGAGATCGACGTTCCCGGCGCTACCGTCATCGATCCGCGCAACGCCGAGAAGCACGAGGAGTACACGCAGAAGTTTGCCGAGCTCCGCGCCAAGAAGGGTGTCACCATCGAGCAGGCTCGCGCCCAGGTGATGGACGCCACCTATTTTGGCACCATGATGGTCAAGATGGGCGACGCCGACGGCCTGGTCTCCGGCGCCTGCCACTCCACCGCCGACACCCTGCGCCCCGCGCTGCAGATCCTCAAGACCGCCCCGGGCACCAAGCTGGTCTCGGCCTTCTTCGTGATGTGCACCGACACCCCGCAGTTCGGTACCGACGGCACGCTGATCTTCGCCGACTGCGGCCTCAACATCAACCCGTCCTCCGACGAGCTCTCCGAGATCGCCATCGCCTCGGCCCACTCCTGGTCCACCTTCATGGGCAATGTTGAGCCGCACGTGGCCATGCTCTCCTACTCCACCATGGGCTCCGCCGGTGGCGAGGTCGCCAAGAAGGTCCAGGAGGCTGTGAAGTTCTGCAAGGAGAAGGCTCCCGAGCTCGCCATCGACGGCGACCTGCAGCTCGATGCCGCTATCGTCCCCACCGTCGCCCAGCTCAAGGCTCCCGGCTCCTCCGTCGCCGGTAAGGCCAACGTGCTCGTGTTCCCCGACCTCGAGGCCGGCAACATCGGCTACAAGCTGGTCCAGCGCTTCGCCGGCGCTGACGCCTACGGCCCCATCCTGCAGGGCATCGCCAAGCCGGTCAACGACCTGTCGCGCGGCTGCTCTGCCGACGACATCGTGGGTGTCGTGGCCATCACCGCCGTCCAGGCTCAGATGGCTGAGTAGCGGACTTATCCCCTCGGGGCCCTACAGGGTAAAGCTCTGAAAACGTCCTCGGACATGCATGAAACCCCCGCTGCGCACTTCGTGCGGCGGGGGTTTCATGCGTCCTGCGGAAAGTTTTCAGAGCTTTACCCTGTAGGGTCCCTGCCGCCACGTGGTGCTCAGGGGATCTGGGGCGGACGGCGGCTTGGCTACGAGCTGGGGCTGAGAATCTGAATGGATGGGTGCCGTTGCTGGGGGGCAAACGATGCGGATATGGTCACTGTGGATTTGAAAGGCTGATAGGGCCTCGGCGGTTGTTGTGCCGGAAAGCGTGTCCCGGTTTGAAGGCGGATTGTGGGATGCAGCTTCCACTTGGGGGCTGTTTGGGAAACTGTGGGACGTAATTTTGCTTTATTGTGGGTCGCACTTTCCGCAACGCGCCTCAACCGGAAAGCGTGTCCCAGAATTTGTGCTCGAAATGGGATGGAGTTTCCGCCGCCCACCTGCTAGCAGAAAGGCCTCCGGAGCTGTTGCTCTGGAGGCCTTTCGTTTAAATGCAAATGAGCGCGTTAGTTGTTCTTGGTCAGACGCTCGACGTCGTGGGCGATCATGTATTCCTCATCGGTGGGGATGACCATGACCGTGACGGAAGAGCCGGCGGCGCTGATGACCTGCGGGCCGTTGCCCACGGCCTCGCGGTTCTTGTTGTTGTCGATACGCACGCCCAGCCACTCAAAGCAGTCGCAGAAGGCCTTACGAATCGACCAGTCGTTCTCGCCGATGCCGGCGGTAAAGGTGATGGTATCCACGCCCGCCATAGAAGCAATCATGGAGCCGGCCTGCTGCATGGCCTTGTAGGCAAACATGTCGAAGGCGAGCAGGCAGCGCTCGTCGCCCTCGGAGGCGCGCGTACGGATGTCGCGGGCGTCGTTGGAGATGCCCGAGATGGCAAGCAGACCAGACTGCTTGTTCATCATGTCGTCGACTTCCTGGTAGCTGTAGCCGCCCTCGCGCTGGAGGTAGCACACGGTGGCCGGGTCAATGGAGCCACAACGGGTGCCCATCATCAGGCCGTCGAGCGGTGTGAGGCCCATCGTTGTGTCGCGGCAAACGCCGTCCTCAATGGCGGCGAGCGAAGCGCCGTTGCCCAGATGGCACGAAAGCAGACGGTGGCAGCACGAGCCCAGAATCTCCTTTGCCATCATCCACTCGTAGCGGTGGCTCGTACCGTGGGCGCCGTACTTGCGCACATGGTACTTGTCGCACACGTCCTTGGGCAGCGCGTAGGTGTAGGCAACCTCGGGCATGGTCATGTGGAACGAGGTGTCGAAGACGGCCACGTTGGGCAGCTCCGGATACTTCTCGCGGCAGTATTCGATTGCCGCGGCCTCGCCGTAATTGTGCAGTGGGGCGAGCGGGGCCACCTCAAGGATCTTAGCCATGACCTCGTCGTCGACGACCGCGGAATCATCGAAGTGCCAGCCACCCTGAACGATACGGTGGCCGATGCCATCGATTGTAAAGTCGGTCTTCTCAAGCTCCTCGAGCACGCGAGCGATAGCAGAGCGATGATCGGGGAAGGGAACCTCCTCGGTCTGCTTGGCGCCACCGTTCTCGGAGTGGCCAAAGATGCCCATCTCCGAGCCGATACGCTCGCAGTTGCCCTTGGCGAAAACCTCGCGGGTATCGGTATCCAAAAGCTGATATTTAAGACTCGAGCTGCCGGCGTTGACAACAAGTACGTTCATGAGACTCCTTCGTGATTACAGTACGGTCGGCAAACCTATAGGGCGGCCGTACCCTTAATAAGAAGTTATCAGAATTCAATAAATATCTATTAAACTCTTCGCCCAAAGAGCATAAAAGGGGGCTGAACGGCGCAAGGCCATCCAGTCCCCTCCCCTTGCATCAATTACTTGCCGCTGACGATGCGCTCGACGTCGGAGGCGATCATGAACTCCTCATCCGTGGGGATGACGAAGATCTTGACCTTGGAATCCTTGGCGGACAGGCACCAAGCGCCGTCGCCGCGCAGGGCGTTACGAGCGTGATCCATCTTGACGCCCATAAAGGCCAGACGGTCGGCCACGCCAGCGCGGACAGCCGGAGCGTGCTCGCCGATGCCGGCGGTAAAGACCAGGGTGTCCATGCCGCACATGGAAGTGGCCATCTCGGCGGCCTTGGCGGCAATCTTGTAGACGAACATATCGAAGGCGAGCTGAGCCTCGGGGTCACCGGCAGCGGCGAGCTCCTCAACATTGCGGCAGTCGTTGGTCTTGCCGCCGGTCACAGCCAGAAGGCCGGACTTCTTGTTCATCATCTCGTCGACCTCGTCGAAGGTGTAGCCGCCTTCGCGCTGCAGGTAGCACACGGTAGCAGGGTCGATGGAGCCGCAGCGGGTGCCCATCATGACACCGTCGAGCGGCGTCAAGCCCATGGTGGTGTCCATGCACTTGCCGTCCTCGATGGCGCACAGGGAAGCGCCGGAACCGATGTGGCACACGACGACCTTGCGGGCCTCGCCGTTGGTCATCTCGGCAACCTTCTTGGAGATGTAGCGGTAGCTGGTGCCGTGAGCGCCGTACTTACGGATGTGCAGCTTGTCGCAGACGTCCTTGGGCAGGGCGTAGGTCTTGGCGACCTCGGGCATATTGAAGTGGAAAGCAGTGTCGTAGACCGTGACGTTGGGCAGGTCGGGATACTGCTCGAGGCAGTACTCGATAACGTTGGCCTCGGGGTTGTTGTGCAGCGGGGCGAGCGGAGCGACCTCGCGGATCTTGGCGAGGACGTCCTCGTCGACGAGGGAGGAATCGCCGAAGTACCAACCGCCCTGAACGATACGGTGGCCGATGCCCTCGATCTTGACGCCGTTGGCCTCGAGGTCCTTCAGGACGACCTCGATGGCGACCTTGTGGTCGGGGAACTCGATGTTCTCGGTCACCTTCTTGGAACCGTTGGCAGCGTGAGTGAAGGTACCGCCGGTAAAGCAGACGCGCTCGCAGGAGCCCTTTGCGGACACCTTGTGGGACTTGGTATCGATGACCTGATACTTAAGGGTCGAAGATCCTGCGTTGACGACCAGAACGTTCATGTGTCTCCCTACTAACAGGCGGTGTGGCGCCGCCAGGTTACATACGCTTCAATAATAAACCCAAACGCCCTCGCGCTCGGGTTTATTGCGTTGATATATAAGTTATCGATGCCCAAATACTCATGGCCTTTGACTTGTAAGACGAAAGAGCGCGGGGATATACACCAAAGAAGATATCCCGAGCGCTACAAGCAATATGACTCGAATGCCCGCGATGCTGCTCAACGCAGCATTGAACAGATAGAAAAGGATGGCACCCACCGCCACCATCTGGCTTTGGACCGAAATCAGTGAACAGCGCATCGAAGAATCGACAGCATTTTGAAAAATTGAGTATTTTATTGGAGCAAATAACGAGTAAACAACCGTCTGCAGTACATAGAACACGGGCAGCAAATAGACCGGAGTAAAGGGAATCAAAAACAGAGCAGTCAGGAAAAGGCGCACGATGCCGCAAATACGCGCAAAACGGCCCTTGTCGACATGAGCAATCACACTCGGCACAATAAGCCCCATGGAAGCCGAGGCAAGGAGCTGGACCGCAATGGTCACACCCGAAGCGACGGCATTCATTCCGCGACCCGCAAGCAGCAGTGAGAAAAAGTCTTCCAGGGCGACAAAAGCAAATGCCTGAGAGCAGTCCATGATGAACGCTGAACGAAGAATGCCGTTACGCGCAATAGCGGCACCGATCATCTTCGGGCTAATTCCACGCTTAGGTGTCGTTGCAGTGTCCCCTCTTCGCATCTCAGGAATGCAGGCAACGACAACCAACGTCAACACCATTGCGATGATATCTGCCGAAAGACCAATGAGATATGCACCGACAGACGAAATGAAACCGCCCACGCAAGCGGAGATGGCATAAGAGGCATAGAAAACAAATCGCTCAACGACATTAAGTCTTACGAGCTGGTCCTGAGAGACGCTGTCAATGTAGATCGCTTCTATGGATCCGCTCACACATGCAACTGCAAATCCTTTGAGAGCAAACGCGCCGATTAAAAGCAGAGGAGAACGGGCGAAAAGTAGGGCGGCGTAGTATCCAAGCATTCCCACGACGCCAACGAGACCGCTTGTCTTTCGTCCAAACCTGTCAGCAATATAACCAGTAGGAACCTCAAGAATGAACTTACTCACTTGGTATGCAATCATCATGCTAGAAATCGCTACCATCGAGAATCCGACGAATTCAAGAAAAACCGTCAGAAAATACAAAATGGTGCTGAAGTTCGACAGAAAAACGAACGTCATATAAAGCAAAACCGTACGGTTTTTCATGCTCCGCCCTCCAAGAGCCAATAGCCCAAACCGAAATCTTGGAAAAGCATGAGGGCAAAGCCGTCAGCCATGTGTTACAAGGCGTCAACATTCACTTGACGCCACGAGGCCAAATGGCCTCACGAAGCGAGATGACGCAATAGGTGAAGAAATACCGTCTGGTGTCGATCGGTCCAGGCATTTTGTCGATAGCAAAAATAGATGGGCAAGGCCACGTCATGCGAACCTTCAATGGAGCACTCGCTCACTTCCAGTCCATCTGTTGCGAGAGAAGAGCCAGAAAAACTCAATATCAATCCCCCGGCTTGAAGAAACTCAGTCTGCGCCCTGTTTTCGTATTCGACGTCGCGGAAGCGGAAATTAACCAGCTGAGCCTCGGGACATTGGTTGATTGCATTGAGACAGGGTGACAAATTAATGGGAACAGCCAGCCTGCCGCCCAGCAACTCACGAACGGTCATAGCACCCACAGATTGATGACCCGCTGGACACGAAAGAACCTTGAGCTCCTTTTCACCCAAGTATTTCGAAGAAAGGACACTATCCCTTGGTTCCTCAAATGAGATGGCCGCATCCGAAATGCCAAGCACAAGTGATTCAAAGCATGTGGCCGTTGGCTGATGCCAAACATCAAGGTGAATCTGGGGGTGCAAGCTTTCAAACGAGTCGTACCAGTTTTCGGAAAAAAGACGCCCCCGCCCGTGAAGGCAGGGGGCGTAAAGACGAAAGTGGCCATCGGGCGAGACGCCGTCGTCCCTTGATTGAGCGTACTTTTTGAGATTGTCGACTTGTGCCAGAATCACGCGTGCACGACGCGCAAATTCTCTGCCCGCCGGAGACAAAACAGCCTCCCCCGCCGATCGGTCGAGCAAAACAATCTGATACTCAGATTCCAACTTTTTTATTGCCGACGAAACGGCCTGCGGACTCACGTGAACAGCGCGAGCTGCTTTGCGCACGCCGCCATAGTTCGCTACCGCTTGAAGGTATTCGAGTTGAGAAAGCTGCATAGATTACTCCAAAGGCAGTCAAGTCGACGGCCTACGCGCCCTCAGATGAGGTTCTCGCCCAGGTTCTTGCCACCGAGAACGTGCATGTGGAAGTGCATGACGGTCTGGCCGGCATTGACGCCCTTGTTGGAGATGACGCGGAAACCGTCCTCCAGGCCCTTGGCCTTAGCGACCTCCTGGATGGCGTGGGCCATGGCGCCCATGGTCTCGGCAGGCACGTTGTCGGCGATGTCGCTGTAGTGCTTCTTGGGGATCACGAGCGTGTGGACCGGTGCCTGGGGGTTGAGGTCGTCGAAGGCGATGACCTGGTCGTCCTCATAGACAACGGTCGAGGGGATCTCGTGGTTGGCGATTTTGCAGAAGATGCAATCACACATGGCTGGTTCCTTTCTCACAGACCAAGGTAATTATATTTGGTCGGGATGGTTAGAACGAGAGGTTGTCGTCCGTGTTGGCGGCCTCGCCGTCGGCGAGCACGTCGTTGCCGTCGACGTCCTTCAGGAGCACCGAGACCTTCTGCTCGGCATCGGACAAGCGGGTGCGTAGGCTCTTGAGGAGCTCGACGCCGCGCGTGTAGCTCTCGAGCGACTCCTCGAGCTCCATATCGCCCGACTCCAAGCTGCGGATGATGAGTTCCAACTCCTGCGAGGCCTGCTTGTACGTAAGCTGCTCGACCGGGGTCTTCTCTGCCATATCTGTTTCCTTTCCTAAAGGTTTATCGCTGTGAAACGCGGCCTACTCGACCGTATCAACCGTTGCCGCCACGTTGCCGTCTGCCATGCGCACGCGTATGGCGTCGCCGGGCTTAAAGGTCTTGGCGCTCGTAGCCACCCCATCATCGCTGTACGCGATGGAATAGCCACGGGCAAGCACCTTGAGCGGCGACAGGGCATCGAGTGAGGCTGCCGCACGGCCCAGGTCGGACGCGGGTTTGCTGAGCATCGTGCGCCCCTGATGCTCCAGACGGGAACTCGCAAGCGTGAGCGCATGGCGCTTGCCATCGAGCCCCGAGGTGCTTGCAACCAGACGCTCGGGCAGGCGCTCAAAGTTGGAGCGGAATGTCCCGACCGAGCGAGCTATGGCGCCCGACAGGCGATCGGCAGTCAGTGCAAGCTCCGATTCGCGACGCTCGACCATAAATGTGGGGTCGTTGAGGCACGGGCGGCATGCGGCGGCATCGAGCGCATCGCCCAGACGGGCCGTATAGGTATCCCAGGCGCGGCGACCGCGCTGATCGAGCATCTCCAAATCAACCTGATTCGACCCAATCATCGATGCCATCGCGGCGCCAAGACGCTGATGGCGTGCCTCGAGCACATCTGCCAGCTCCGTCATAGCCGGCGCCACCGATTCGGCTGCCGCCGTGGGCGTGGAGGCGCGACGGTCGCTCACCATGTCGCAAATCGAGGTATCGGGCTCATGGCCAATGCCGGTCACCACGGGCACAGGACAAGCCGCCACCGCGCGGGCAAGCTCCTCGTTATTAAAGGTCATGAGGTCCTCGAAGGAACCGCCGCCACGCACGAGCAAAATGCAATCGGGCGCCGGCGTAATGGCAGCGGCGCGACGCAGGCCTTCAATAAGCTCTACCGGCGCACCCTCGCCTTGAACCTTGGCACCCACGCAGACAAGCTCGACGAGCGGGTTGCGACGGCGCAGCGTACGCTTGACGTCGTCGATCACGGCGCCCGAAAGCGAGGTGACGACCGCCACACGCGAGCAAAACACCGGAATGTGACGTTTGCGCGCCTCGTCCATCAGGCCCTCGCGACGCAGCTTTTCGGCCAACTGAGCCACCTGTTGACGCAGCAGGCCCTCCCCCGCCAGCGAGAACGAGCGGGCGACGAAGCTCATACGACCCGTAGGCTTGTAGAGATTGAAGCTACCCTTAAAGCTCACCTGCATGCCGTCGCGCAGATCGAAGGTGCGCTTAAGGTAGGCGCCCTTCCAGATGATGCAGTCGACGGCCGCCGAGTCGTCCTTGATTTGGAAGTAGCAGTGGCCGCTTCGGGCATTGGGACCGCGGAAACCCGTGACTTCGCCCAAAACGCTCAGCTGCGGAATGGCATCGAGCGCACCGGCGGCGATCTCCACCGCCTGGCTCACGCTGAGCTCTTTGCACTCCTGCTCGTCCGATCCGTCGAACTCGGCGGAAACGGTATTGCCGGTCAGATTCCAGCCAGCCACGCAGCCTCCTTTCGTCATCGTGCACACGGGCTCCGGCCCTGCGCAAATTCAAGTCCAACACATAGTACAGCGCCGCTGGGACACGAATCCCCGCGGCGCCTGCCTGTCCCGTTTGCTATCGGTTGGAGTTTCTGTTGTAGCGAGCCATCAGGTAGAGCAGCTGAATAATCGAGGTGAGCGCCGCCGCCACGTAGGTAAGCGCAGCTGCCGTCAGCACCTTCCTGGCACCGCTAACCTGCTTGGAACTCATGCCCGACTGCTCGATATACGCCACGGCGCGGCGACTGGCATCGATCTCGACCGGCAGCGTAACCAGCTGGAACAGCACGCTAAACGAGAAGAAGACCAGCGCGAGGGTCGTGAGCCCCGCGATGTTCATGAACAGGCCCATGAGCAGCACGATCGTCCAGGTGTTCTGGGTAAAGTTGACGACGGGGACTAAAGCGGTGCGTACCTTCATCATGGCGTAACCGCTTTGACGCTGGGCGGCATGGCCCGCCTCGTGGCAGGCGACGGCAACGCTTGCGACCGACCCGCCCGAACGGTTGGCATCCGACAGATACAGGTTGTTGTCCTGTGGGTTGTAATGATCAGTGAGCTCGCCGGCAACGCCCTTGATGCCCACGGCGCTACAACCGTTGGCATCGAGCATGCGGCGAGCGACCGTGGCACCCGCGTCGCCGTCCGAGCGAACCTTGGACCAGGTCTTATATGTCGAGTTGATATAGCTCTGCGCGGCAAGGCCAAGCACCGTGCAGACAAGAACAACCAGCAGGTACAGCGGGTCAATGCCAAAGCCGTATCCATAGTAATAAGGCATGCGAATTCCTCCGAATCGAGTTACACGTTGGAGGCATTCTACCCATTCGACTGACCAGCAAATCAACATCGATGTTTTGGCAATGTCAGCGAAAACGGCCGAGAGCGAGCAAGGTGACGTGAAAGAGAAGCGACGCGTACTTTGGTACGCGAGCGACGATTGAACGTCAGA
The DNA here is from genome assembly GCA_958348565.1 of uncultured Collinsella sp. GTDB lineage: Bacteria > Actinomycetota > Coriobacteriia > Coriobacteriales > Coriobacteriaceae > Collinsella. The sequence goes on from CATVZP010000005.1 coordinate 23,197, forward strand.
TTGCCGCTCTCGGCCGTTTGCAGCGTCGAGCTGTTACGCGGTTTGGCAAAACCGCGTAACTATATACCTATAGCAATTCAATTTTGCCATCTTTGACCGTCAACCCCATATTGCCCGAGAGCAAATCGTCCAGGCGCGAGCCCACGAGCTCAAAGCGCCAGCCTTCGCGCAGGGGGCTCTGCTCGGGATGCTCAATGTAGTCGGCCAGGTCATCGCGCGAGGCAATGACCGAGGTCGCCACGCCCGAACGCTCGGCAACCAGGCGAATGAGCGCATACATCAGGTCCGTCACGCTCTCCAACTCCGGCGAAATCTGACGGTGCCCGCGCACCATGAGCGGCAGGCGATCGTGCGGGCAGCTCGCACCGCGCTTAATGGCCATGAGCGCGCCGTCCACGTCGCGCTCCCCCAGCTGATCGGTGCCGCGGATGCTGCGGAACTCCTCGACGCGCACAGGATTGCGCTTGACGAGCGCCAGCAGCGTATCGTCGGACATGACCCACTTGCGCGGGATGTTGCGGCGCTCGGCGCGGTCCTCGCGCCAAGCGGCAAGCTCGCGCGCGATGCCCAACTGGTGACGGCTACACGAGTTGATGCGCTTGACCTTGCGGAACGCCTCATGGCGGTCGGCGCGGTAGTGCGACTCGTCGGCCAGCGGGCGCAGCTCGTCGAGCACCCAGTCCACGCGGCCCAGCTCACGCAGGCGGCTCATCATCTCGGTATAGGCGACGATCAGGTATTTGACGTCATCGATCGCGTACTCGATCTGTTTGTCGGTCAGCGGGCGGCGCGACCAATCGGTCAGCGACTCGGTCTTGGGCAACGAGACGCCGCAAAACGTCTGCACAAGCGCGCCGTAGGAAATCTGCTGGCGCTCGCCCAAAAAGGCGGCGGCGACCTGCGTGTCAAAAATGGGACGTGGCAGCACGCCCACGGTATGGAGCATGACCTCCATATCCTGCGAGCACGCGTGGAAGACCTTGGTCACGCTCTCGTCGGTCATAAGCTCGGCCAGCGGCGATAGGTCGTCGATTACCAGGGGATCGACCGCGACGCTCTCGGCAGGGGTGGCAATCTGGACCAAGCACAGGCGCGGGTGGAACGTGCGCTCGCGCAAAAACTCGGTATCGACGGCAATCGCGTCAAACTCACGGGCGCGCTGGCAAAAGTCGAGCAGAGCCTGATGTGTGGAAATGTACATATCAACCCATCAAATAAGGTTAGGCCCGAAAAACACGGGTAGGATATCGGCATTGCCCTACAACTATACTCGGTTAGTCACAGAACGGGAACGTAAGTATGCGCTGCCTTATCATCCACAACCCGGCATCGGGCCCCAGCTCAGATGAAATCTACGCATTCACGCACGCCCTCGCGCAGAGCGGCGACGAGGTCGTGATGCGTTTTATCGGCGATGGCATGGAACCCGAGGACGCCGTGGCAGACGTGCGCGAGTTTGATCGCGTGGTGATTTCAGGCGGCGACGGCACCGTCTCCAACGTGCTCGACCAGATGCGCGGATGCGGCGTCCCCACGCTCGTCTTCCCCTCCGGCACGGCCTGCCTGTTCTTCAACAACATTGGCAATGCCCCCGAGGCCGCGGCGCTCGCCAAGGCCTGCCGCGTCGGCCGTACCGTCAAGGCGGACATGGGCGAGCTCTTTTGGCTCGACGAGAACGGCAACGAAAAGCGCCACGGCTTTATCATCATCGCCGGATCGGGCTACGATGCCGAGATCATGATGAAAGCCGCCCCCGCCAAAAACGACATCGGCGAGATCGCCTATTTCCTGTCGGCGCTCGCCACGCCCAACCCCACGGTGGCGCACTTTACGATTGAGCATGACGGCATTGTCGAGGAGCTCGATGGCATCTGCTGCATGGCCGGCAACACCTCGGTCATTCAAAACGACATCAACCTGTTCCCCGATTGCCGCATGAACGACGGCATGGTCGACATCGCGGTCATCGAGCCCGTAAAAACCGTGCAGCTCCTCCCGACCGTGATCACCGCCGCACTCGACCCCGCCGGCAAGGTGCTCGGCCGCCCGCAGCTCAAGATCATCCAGACCAAAGAAGCCAAGATCACCTGCACGCCGTCGCTGGGCATGCAGTTCGATGGCGAGATCATCTCCAGCAACTCGGGCGTCTTTGGCGCCCGCGCACTTCCGCAATGCCTCGACCTCATCGTCGACGAATTCTCCCCACTCGGAAAATAGGAGGACCCCATGAACGACACTCCCCTGCCCGGCTTTATCGTCATTGTTCTGGCCATGCTCATCGGCTATGCGATCAACGTGATCCACCGCCGGAAGAAGTAATTCCACATTGGTATGATATTCATCCAATTATCATTTCCCCCGTTGTTTATGCATTTGCCAGACAGCGGGGGATTTTTCTTTGCGCCCCGTACAAGGCGCTTTATTCAGGTACAGTAATTGCAGGGTGCCTTTATTTAAGTAAAGCTACATAATGAGTATTCTTATCCGCTCATCGCATATTTTAGGACGCTCATCGAGTATTTCATCGAAATAGATGAATACTATTTAGACTTCCGATAGGCTAATAGATGTATTTATTAGCTGAGATTCCGCACAGTTTTGTGGGGTCTCAACAGTTGGGAGGGATCATGAGGTTTACTCATCCTGTCAACACGCTCAAAAAGCTCGGCTGCGGCCTTGCGTTTGGAGCAGCGGCCATCATGGCCATGCCGACTTCGGCGCTCGCCTGCACCCAGATCTACATGGGTAGCAAGCTCACGGCAGACAGCAACACGTACTATGGCCGTTCCGAGGACTTCGGTCCGCGCTATGTCAAGCACTTTGGCATTGAGCCCGCACACAAGGACGGCAACGAGTACACATCGGTCGAGTCCGGTTTTGAATACAAGTCCAAGGGCGCAACCTACCGCTACACCTTCGTTCGCGACAACCCCTCGCAGTGGGAAGATCGCTACGACGCATATTCCGAAGCCGGCATCAACGAGAAGGGCGTCTCCTGCTCTGCCACGTTGAGCACCTCCTATAACGAGAAGGCCGAAGAAGCCGACCCCATCACCGAGGAGACCGGCATTGGCGAGTACAGCTATGCCAGCGTCATCCTGGGCGAGAGCGCCACGGCCCGCGAGGGCGTCGAGCTCATCGGCAGCCTGATCGACGAGCAGGGCGTCTGCTCCAACGACCAGATCATCATCGCCGACAGCACCGAGACCTGGCTGTTCGCCGCGCTTTCCGGCCATCAGTGGATTGCCATGAGGCTCGCCGATGACATCGCCTCGCTCAACCCCAACATCGGCAACCTCACCTATGACGTCGACCTCGACGACACCGAGAACTGTCTCCATTCCGAGGGCATCGAGTCCATGCCTAAGGAGAAGGGCTTTGCCGAGTACACTGACGGCAAGTTCGACGTCGCCAAGACCTACGGCGAGGAGATCGGCGAGGCCGGTATGCACCAGTGGTCGCGCTATATCCAGGGTCGCGATTACTTCATGGCCCCGCTGGCTGAAGGCACTGACTACGAGATCGTCAAGGACGAGCGTGAAGACGCTCGCGCCACGACCGGCGCCCTGGTCCACGAGATGCAGCCGCTGTTCTTCCAGCCCGGCAAGTCCGACTGGAACACCTTTGAGATGATCCGCAGCTTCGCTGCTCGCGGCGAGAATGTCGCCGGTCTCAACGCCAACACCGACGGCGCCTATGCTATCGGCTCCAACCGCAACACCGAGATCCACACCTTCCAGATCCGCCACGGCATGGACCCCGAAATCGCGACCATCCAGTGGGAGATGCTCTCCAACGCCGAGTTCTCCGTCGCTATCCCCCTCTACTCCGCACTGCTCACCGAGGTCAGCCCCTACTTCAGCGATCAGGATGTCTCCTTCGATCACTGCGAAGAGGAAGACGTTGTAAACAACGAGGAGCCCAAGAACTCCATCAACTACGTCCTCATGGACATCAACACGCTCGCCTATGAGAACCGCGATCACTGCGCTACCGGCGTCCGCGCCTACCTCGACGCCCTGCAGAAGGAGCTCATCGAGCAGAACCTGACCGTCGACGAGGCCATGCAGGCCGCCGAGGACACCGAGGCCCGCACCACCCTGGCCAACAAGGCCGGCAAGGCTGCCACCAAAAACACCTACCTCAAGTGCAAGGCTATGCTCGAGGAAATGCGTGACTACCTCAAGGAGGGCGACTTCTCCGAGGAGTTCGTCCCGAGCGACTACGATGCCGACAACGACTGCCTGGTCGAGTCCATCACCTACGCCGACGAGGCCCTCTCCGATAAGGACGTTGCCGAGCCCGAGGTCGAGAAGGAAGAGGCCACCGAGGAGAAGTCCGAGGGCAACAACATGGCCGCCATGGCCGTTGGCGCCGTCGTCGTCATCGGTGTCTGCGGCTTCGTGCTCTATCGTCGCAAAAAGGCCTAAGAACCCCTCACCTTAAGACGCGGGCGGGAAGGCCAAGGTCGCCCGCCCGCCCAGCCGCCCATTCGACCGGCGGGAAACGTCGCCGAAATCTTTTCAAAAAAGATTCCCTGCACACACTTCGCTGTGCTATAGTGCAGCGCAACAGCAACGAGGTGCAACCGCGCCAAGGCATCACGAAAGGAGCCACCAACATGAAGAACACGATGAAGTCTCTCAACAACTGGTGGTGGCGTGATGCGAATACGATCGGTCGACAGTGAGTCCCTCACGCCTGTTTTTGCGCTCTAGGTGATTGGAAGGCCTCCGGTTTCGACCGGGGGCCTTTTTCTATCTCGAGCCCAATCGCATTCGCATCACGCGCCTCCGCTTTCTTCTCTTGCACTTCCCTTCCGAAAGGATTTTCACCATGTCTCAGAACACCACCACCGCCCAGCCCCGCACCGTCCAGACCGCCGACCGCGGCAAACTCGACGTCCGCGCCCTCGTCTTGCTCGCCATCCTGCTTGCCGCCGGCTTCATCCTCAACTTCACCGTCGGCAAGGCCATCTCCGGCATCTCGGGCGGCATGATCAGCCCCGAGTTCATCATCTCGGCCTTCTGCCTCACCATCCTGGTCGTGCGCCCCAACATCGGTCAGGCGCTCGTTATCGGCCTGATCTCGGCCGCCGTGATCCAGATCACCACCACCTCGCCGTTCGTCGATTTTGCCGCCGAGGGCATCGCCGCCATGCTCATGGCCGTCATTGTCAACGCTGCCGCCAAGGACGGCCAGGTCAAACCCGCCGTCGCCATCGTCGCAACCTTCGTGACCACCTTTGTCTCGGGCGTCATCTTCATGGTCATCAAGATGGCCATGCTCGGCGTGGTGGGCGAGCTCGCCGCTGCCATGCTGCCCGTCGTCGCCATGACCGCCGTCTTTAACGCCATCCTGGTCGGCGCTCTCTACCTGCCCATCCAGAAGGCCCTTAAGCTCAATTAAGCCGCTCGGCTTTACGAGCCACCCCATCTTGGCGTTCATTCGTCGCTCGCGTACCCAAGTACGCTTCGTTCCTCTTTCGCGCCAACCTGGGGCCCCTCGTAAAGCCGTCTCCGTACTTCACCACCAAAGACTGTCCCAAACAACGGGCTCATGGACGTTCTTATAAGGCTCATCATTCAAGAACGTCCGATGACTATGAAAGGTATCCATGGAAACGATCATCAACGTCGACGATGTCTCGTTCTCCTACGGCACGCAGACCGAGCAGGCGCTTAAGCATATCTCGCTCGGCGTGAACAGGGGAGATTTTATCGGCATTATCGGGCCTTCGGGTGCCGGCAAGTCCACACTTGCCGCCTGCCTGTCGGGAGCCGTACCTCACCATTACACTGGCACGTTCTTTGGCTCCGTCACTGTCGACGGCAACGACACCTGTGAAGTTTCGCTCACCGATGTGTCGCAGATCGTCGGCAGCGTGTTGCAAGACATCGACACGCAAATGGTCGCCTCGGTCGTCGAGGACGAGATGCTTTTTGGCCTGGAGAACTTTGGCGTTCCGCACGACCAGATCGAGCAGCGCGTGAGCGAGACGCTCGAGACCGTCGGCATCAGCGACCTGCGCGACCGCGAGATCGCCACCCTCTCAGGCGGCCAAAAGCAAAAGGTTGCCATCGCCGCCATCCTCGCTATGCGTCCGCGTGTGCTCGTGCTCGACGAACCCACCGCGGCGCTCGACCCCGCCAGCTCCACGCTGGTCTTCGAGACCCTACGCGAGGCCAACCGTGCACTCGGCATCACCATCGTCGTCGTTGAGCAAAAAGTCGCCCTGCTTTCGGAGTATTGCAACCGCGTGCTCGTGCTCGATCACGGCGAAATCGCGCTACAGGGCAAGCCGCACGAGGTCTTCGCGCATACCGATGAGCTCCGCGCCATCGGCGTCGATTGCCCGCGTGTCACGCGCATTTTCAACAGCCTCGAGGCCGATGGCCTGGCCAGCGGCACTCCCTGTTTGGATGTTGATGAGGCCGAGCGCCTGATTACGGGCATCGTCGACCCCGCACACGCAAGCAGCGACATTCAGGCACCCGCCGGCTCACCGCACGCACCGTCGTTGCGCCCGCACGCCAAGGACGCCGAGCCCGTGCTCACCTTCGATCACGTTGAGTTTGTCTATCCCAATGGCGGCGCCGCCGTCCACGACCTCAACCTGACCCTCTATCCCGGCGAGCTCGTGGGCATCGTCGGCCAAAACGGTGCCGGCAAGACCACGCTCACCAAGCTGCTCACAGGCCTGCTTAAGCCCGCCTCGGGCAGTGTGCGCGTCACGGGACTGGATACCGCAGCCGTCCCCACAAGCCGCATTGCCCGCGAAGTCGCAACGCTCTTCCAAAACCCCGACCGCCAGATCTGCAAGGACACCGTGCTCGACGAGGTCGCCTTTGGCCTGGAGCTTGCCGGCATCGACCGTGCCGAGGCGCTGCGTCGCGCCCAGCTCGTCATCGACCGCTTTGGCTTGCCGGCCGACGAGGCACCCTTCTCGCTCTCGCGCGGTCAACGCCAGATGGTGGCACTCGCCTCCGTCGTGGTCGTAGAGCCCAAAATCGTGGTGCTCGACGAGCCCACGAGCGGCCTTGACTACCGCGAGTGCATGACCGTGATGGAAACGGTACGCACCATGGCCGAGCGCGGCTGCGCTGTAATCATGGTCTGCCACGACATGGAAGTCGTCTCTGACTTTGCCGAGCGCATTGTGGTAATGGCCGACGGCCGCATCCTCGAGCGCGGTCGCACGCACGAGCTGTTCTCGGACATCGAGCTTATGCAGCGCGCCTACGTTGAGCCGCCCCAGGTCATAGAGCTTTCTCGTCGCCTGGCATCCTCCGTCTCTCCCGCCTTTGCACAGGTGAGCGAGGTCACCGATATCGTTCGCATTACCGAGGAGATGGTCCACCGTGGTTAACGTCATCGACTATATGCCGGGCGATACACTGCTGCACCGCTTGAACCCGGTCGTCAAACTGGGTCTCGCCGCCGCCATCATCATCGGCATCTTCTTGTCCGACACCTACGTGGCGCTGTTGGGCTTTTTGGCGCTCACCCTTGCACTGGGCGCCTACGCCGGCGTCGTCGACCGCCTGTTCTCGCTACTCAAGCTGCTGATTCCGCTCGCGCTTATCATGCTGGTGCTTCAGCTGGCCTTTATGCGCGACGGCAACATGGTGTGGGGCTTTATCACCGACACGGGCCTCATTACCGGATCGAAGGCCTGCCTACGCCTGTTGGGCGTGGCGCTTCCGCTCATCCTCATGCTTATGGTGACCAAGCTCAACGACCTCGCCAACGCCTGCGTCGAGGTGCTGCACGTGCCATATCGCTATGCCTTCACCTTTACCACGGCGCTGCGCTTTGTGCCGGTATTTGGCCAGGAAATGAACGCCATCATGGAGGCGCAGACTGCACGCGGCGTCGAATACGACACTAAGAATCCCGTCAAGAAACTCAAGCTCATGCTGCCGCTGTGCGTGCCACTGCTTATCTCGAGCGTGGGCAAGACCGATGCCGCCGCGCTTGCCGCCGAGCAGCGAGGCTTCTACCTACGCACGCGCGCGAGTTCGTATAAGCGCTACCCCATCAAAGGCCTGGATATCGCCGTACTTATCGTCAGTATCGCCCTTATCGCCATCGGCTTCCTGTTCTAGCAATCGCTGGCAGCAACCGGCAAATGCAAAAGGCCTCGGCTCGCACCAAACGAGCCGAGGCCTTTACTGTTTTCCCAGATAAAACCTACCAAAATAAACCTGTCCCTTTTTGGCAGGCGAAGAACTAGAGGCGGTAGGGGGCGCCGCTGCGGATAATGGATTCGCGCACCAGGACATCCATCGCATCGAGGGTGATCTCGGGCATCTCGCGATACTTCTGCAACACCGAAAGCTCCGTGCAGGCCAGGATGACGCGGTCGCAGCCGCTACGGGCGAACTCCCACATCACGCGGTCAAACTTATCCATATCGGGCTCGCGCCCGGCCTTCACATCGTCGTAGATGAGCGACATCACGTCGGCCTGACGCTTTTCGCTGGGATAGATGACCTCAACGCCCGCGGTCTCACATTCGCGCCCATAGACGTCTGCGCCCACGGTACCGTCGGTGCCCATGATGCCGATCTTGCGCACCGGCTCGGCCGGCATGCTCAGGTTGGGGTCGAACTCGCACTCCCCCATCACCGCGCCGGCCAGAGCATAGCGCACCGACTCGCGCGGCATGTGGATAATCGGCACCTTCGTAAACGACTGGATCTGGTCGTAGAAGTAGTGTGACGTGTTGCAGGGAATCGCTATGTGCGCGCAGCCCAGCGACTCGAGCGCCTGAGCGCACTCCTTCATGGTCGCCAGCAGCTCGGTATGCTCACCGGTCTTGATGGCCAGCGTGCGGTCGGGCATGGTCGACTTGGAAAGCACCACCATGTCGATATGCTCTTGGTCGCACGTAGCTGCCGTATGACGTACCACCTGGTCGTAGTAATACGACGTGGCCTCGGCGCCCATGCCGCCGATAACTCCCAGCTTTTCCATCGCCGCCTCCTTGGTGACGCCCCGCAATTGCGCGTATCATACCCGCGCCCGCCCGATACATACCGGACGGGCGCCACGCTCGTCTACTTGTAATACGTCTTGAACAGCTTAAAGTGGCGCAGCTTGGTGTGCCACATGCGCAACCAACGGTTAAAGACAAAATCACCCTTCATAAACGAAGGATCGGCAGCCTTGCCCTCCTTGGCCAGACGGTGCGCCTTCGCACGCAGCTCGGGGTCCTTGACATACTTGTCAACGACGCCCATAGGAACAACCATCCACAGCGCCTCGTCCTGCGCCGTCACAAACTCCGGCTCAAACGGGCGGTTGAGCACATACTCGTCCACCACATACTTGGCAACGTTAAAGCCGCTGTTAGTTACGTAGTAGTTGCTGCGGCCCTGGCGGGTGTTGAAGTCAAAGAACTTAAACGAGCCATCGCGCTCGTCATACTTGACGTCAAAGTTGGAATAGCCCACAAAGTGAAGGTCCTCGAGCAGCTTGCGCACGCCACCCATAAGCTCATCGTTGGGCTCGGTGATGATGCAGGCGTGATTACCGACGCCATGGGGCTGATGCTCCTCGAGCAGCACGTGACCAAGGCACATCATGCGAACCTTGCCGTTGCGATCAGAATAGCTGGTGAGCACGCGCATGTACTCGTCGTTGCCGGGCACGCGATCCTGCAAAATCAGGTCATCGGTGTAGCCACTGGCATAGGAATCGCGGATAACCTGCTCCAGCTCGGCGCGGTCGGCAATCTCATAAGCCTTCTTCTGACCCTCGAACTCATGCTGCCACCACATGATGCCGTCGGAAGGCTTCAAGATCATCGGGTAGGGGAAGTCAATCTGGTCGAGCACCTCGGCAGGCGCCTCTCCTTGCGTGTTGAGCATCTGCGCAGTAAAGGTAAACGTATGCGGATAGGGCACACCGTGCTTCTCGCACAGTTCGTAGAAGATCTCCTTCTTCTGGCACTGCTCAAGCATGCTATAGGGCGCGTAAGGCGCAACGATGTTATCCGCCAGCTCGTTGGCATCCTTGGCCTGAGCCACCAGGGCAACATAGTTATCGCCGCAGCCCATCAGGACAATCGTCTTGTCGGCATGAGCTCGAGCGATACCGTTGACGGTCTTAAGCATCACGGGCATGGTGTCGATATCTACGTTGGGCGTGTAATCGATAATTTGACTGCGATACGCGGGGCCCGTCTGATACTTGCCAAAGACCAGGCTCTTAACCTGATACTCCTCGTAGAAAGCGCGCGCCACCGAATACGCGTTGATGTCGCCGCCGAGCAGCACGGGGATAAACTCGCGCTCTGTAAACTGCAATGCCATGGAAACTTCCTATCTAGAACTGCCCACACGACGGGCGGTCTTTGTGCAACTGATTTATTCTAGCGTGCCGAGCCGCCGGCACCCAAAGCTCCACCGTATCTATGGCAATCGGCGTAATTGTCCAGCACGAAGGCGGCGATCACCGGTGTACGACAACGGGCAATGAACCCACCGTTGTTGTAGGATTCAACATGTTGCCAGCCCCGTCGAAAGGTACACTGTGCCCCAGGCTCATCCGATCAGCAACCCCATCATTGACGCCGCAAAGCGCGAACTTGCGGATCGTGCCCAAACGGCAGCCCCCCTACGCACCGCAAACGATGCTTACAACGGGCCTGCCCGCATCGTCTCAATCAACACGTCGGAGCACAAAGGCACGCGTAAGTCACCCGTCGCCGACGGGCACGACACCGTCATCGAGCAGTTTGGCCTCGCCTCCGATGCGCACGCCGGGCATTGGCACCGTCAGGTCTCCTTTTTAGCTGCAGAGTCTATCCAGACGGCGCAGGCACGCGGGCTCGATGTGCACGAGGGCGACTTTGGCGAGAACTTCACAATCCAGGGTATCAACCTGCTCTCACTCCCCTTGGGCACGCAGCTCAAGATTGGCAGCGAAGTGCTCGTCGAAATCAGCCAGATCGGCAAAGTCTGCCACACCCGCTGTGCCATCTACTATCTCGCCGGCGACTGCATCTTCCCCCACGAGGGCATTTTTGGCGTCGTGCTGCAGGGCGGAGAAGTCCATGTCGGTGACGACGTCCAGGTGGTCAGGCTCGGCGACGGCACCTGTTCCTTCACTCCCGCCGAGGCACTCGAAGAGGTGGAGCGGGCTCGTCGCGAAGGAACCCTGTAGTTGCAAAACCCCACGTTAAGGTAGCTTTTACAGCCAAAAATCCCGTTGCAACAGGGTGCCGTAACGTTAAAGTTTAACTCTATGGTTTCTCAACAATTCACCATTCCCGCAGGTCAAGGCTAAAGCCTCAAGTTTAACTTGACCCTTTAGAACCTTTAAGGTTCAAGTTGAGGTCGAAAGCAGTAGTAGAATACACCTCGACCAATAACCTACGATTGATTGCAGAGGGACTGGATGCAGCATTCGAACCATCGCACCGCAGCGCTCGTCGCGTCGAAGCCGGCTCGTATCATCACGAGCGCCGCGCTCGCCGTCGCGCTGACGGCCACGCCGATGCTCTCCCCCGTCGCGGCCTATGCCGCCTCGCAGGCAACGCAGGATCAGCTTTCCGCCGCCCAGAAAAAAATCGAGGACGCTACGAGCGCCTACAACGACGCCCGAACCAAGCTCGAGGATCTACAAAAGCAGATCGACTCCAATGAGGCGAACATCGATAAGATTGAGGCCGAGCTACCCGAGCAGCAGGCCAAGGCAAGCTCCGCCATGCGCGATCTGTATAAGTACCAGAAGGGCACCAGCCCCATCGTGAGCTTCCTGGTGAACACGCAGAGCTTGGGTGACTTTATCACCACCTGCAAATACACCAACCAGATTACGAGCTCGAGCGTCGACGAAATCGAAGAGCTTAACAAGATGCAGACCGAGCTCGAGCAGAACAAAACCGAGCTCGATCAGGCCAAGTCTCAGCTCGAGGGCGAGCAAAAGAACGCCGAGGACGCGCTGGCGCAGGCTCAGCAGCTCCGCAACGAGGCGCAAGCGAAGGCCGAACAGGAAAATGCCGCCGAGCTGGCAAAGCTCGAGGCCGACAAGGCCGCTGCCGCCGAGAAGCTCTCGGGTACCGGCGTGAGTGGCAATAACTCCAACAGTCAGGCCACCAACTCCAACACCACCATCGACACCACGCCGAACAGCCCTAACAGCGGCAATTCCGATTACGACTCGTTCATTAACGAGTGGACGAGCCGCATCGACAACTACCTTGCCGGCTCCCCTATGGCAGGCCAGGGCTACAACTTTGCCGTTGCCGCCTGGAATACCGGCGTCGATCCCCGTTGGTCCCCCGCCATCGCCTGCATCGAGAGCAGCAAGGGCCTCTATTGCGCCGGCTCCTATAACGCCTGGGGCTGGAGTGCCCGCGGCGGCGGTTGGCGTAGCTTTGGCAGCTGGAGCGAGGGTGTCTCCGCCCACGTTGCCTACCTGGGCGCCAACTATGGCTCCACGCTTACCCCGGCAGCCGCCAAAAAGTACTGCCCGCCCACGTGGCAGGACTGGTACAACAAAGTCGCCAATCAAATGAACCGTATTTAAGTGCAACTACAAAGGGCCCCAGACGGGGCCCTTTTCGATTATCTAAGAGACGACACCGGTCGCGTTGCCGATAACAACGACGACGCACATGACGGCAAACATAAACCCGAGCGCCTTGAACCATAGTTCGACAAAAGCGCTCCCCCGATACCGATCGAGCACGGGAAAACGACGTCGAAGCCTACGCCGGTCGAGCATTCCGAATGTAATGAGCAGCACCAGGCCATCGACCATAAAGAAATACTCAAGCGCCAAAAACCACGTTGGATAGTTTCGGTTTTCGCCCGTTGGCGTAAATACCGCAAAATGGCTGCCCATCAGCAGCAACAATGTTGTCGCATAGACGCATCCATTCCATATGCGCCCTACGGGCTCGGGAATACACGAGAGCAGACGCGCACATTTGGACGTCACGGGAGAGACGATCGAACGCCGGTTTGCAGAAGACGGAAGCGTGAGGGCAACCGGCTGCCGTACCCGCTGCACCTGTGGCACCGCGGCCCGGGGCACACTTGCAGCAGAAAAGGTCACGGGCGACGGTGCAGGGAGACATAGCTCATATGCCGCACGCGCAGCATGCCCCAGTGCCTTTGCACTCGCAAAGCGCTTGGCGGGATCGAGCGCCATCGCCATGCAAATCACATCCACCAGCGGAACGGGAATGCCATGTGCCTCGCATTGCTCACGTATGTCCCGCCCCGGTTTAGGGTCAGTTCCCGTCAGGCAAAAGAACAGCAGTGCGCCAAGCGCGTAAATATCGCTGCGGATGCTCGTCTGCCCAAACCCAAACTGCTCGGGCGGCGCATAGGAACGCGTGCCAAACTTGACGGTATCGGCGTCGGCGCCATCGCGCCAAACGCGCGCGATTCCCAGGTCAATAATCACCAGCGACGAGAAGATCATGCCGGCATCGGCCGCATACCTCACGCCCGATACGATGATGTTCGAGGGTTTAAGGTCGCGGTGGATTACCGGCACCCCCGGCTCCCCCGCAGCTGCAAAACCAGCATGCAGCTCGCCCACCGCTTCACACAGAACGGGATACGGCCCGCGGGCATAATCGGGCGTCGCCCCCAAGCGTCCCACCAGGGCCTCGAGTGTCTCGCCTTCGACATACTCCATCACCACGTCAAGCTCGTCGCCCACACGGCGACAATCGACGATTCGGGGTAAGTGCTCAAAACGACGACCGGCGCGCTGGGCCGCAAACAGGCGCTCATATGCTCCGCCAATCTGCGCCGAAGCATCAATGCGCTTGCGGACAAAGGGACCGAGAGACCCGCCGCCAGAGCCCTCAAAATAGACGAGTTCGGTCGTCTCGACATCCGAGCACTTGAGCACGCGCTCCACACGATAGCTGTCATCGCGGTCGAGCGACGCCAAATGCTCGACAAGTGAAGCAGTCAGCTCGTCATCGGAATATGTTGGGCTCTGAGTATCCATGGCGTCCATCATAACGCAGGGTGCGGACACCCCATGGTGTCCGCACCCCGTTCGTTTGCATGGTTGTTCTGGTGATACCGCCGGCTCAGCCATCGGCCACTAACTCACCGTTTCCTCGCCAAAGCGATACAGCTCTTCATTGACCTTTTGGAGGCTACAGCCACGGTCGATGCAAAAGATAATGATTGCATCGCGACGGTCCTTGCAGTTGAGAACGCTCACTCCGGCAGCCGTCAGGGCGCGGTTGGTCTCCTTCATCGACAGCGCCATTGCAAAGGCAATCTGCAGCACCTTATTGCGGCTCGGATTGCGCGAACCGGTAAAGATCTGATAGCCAAAGGTCTCGTTGAGGTCGGCCATACGCACCACGCGCGAACGCTCGAGCCCCTTCTCTTGCAGCAACTGCTTTAAGTAGTCCGAAAGCGACGGTGCGGCAAAGTCGTGCTCTTTGATATAGCCATCGATGTTTGGCGCGTCGAGGAGTTCATTGAGTAACTCGTCCGTCAGCTTTTTATTGGGCATACGACCTCACCTCCCATACGGCGCAACGGTAGCGACATGTTAGGCCAGCACCCAGCTTGCAGCGGCAGACTTATCAAACACGTTGGCAAAATAGAGAGCCTTCTTGATGTCACCATCAAAGTAGATATTGCCCGCCACGGAGCCACCGGCGGCAAGGGTACCAGACTGCAGCTCATCGGAACCCTCGCTGTAATAACCCTGGTTCTGCTGCGCACCGTTGGCGTCCTCGCCCTTCCAGTCGTAGATATTGTAATCTGCGCCCTCATCGCCATTGTTGACGTACGTGACGTGAATACCCGTCATGGTTGAACCGTCAAAATTTGTGAGGCCGGGCTGGACGGAATCGACGACGACAGAAAGGCCAGCAGCCGTGGTCACCGTCGTGCCAACAGCTAGGTCAGTCGTCGGCTGTTCTTCCTTCTTCGTCTCTTCCTTCTTGGCGCCATCGTCAGCGTCCTCGGTGACGGTCGCCTTATCGCTACCGCAACCGGCAAGAAGACTGGCAGTCCCCAAAGCGACGGTGGCGAATGCGCCAAGTGCAGCGCGACGGCTCAGCAGCACATCGTTTTCGAGCTTTTTCATTATGCATCCTTCCTACGATCCGGCTACCGCGCCGGCACACAGCACATCGTAGGAAGGATTGGACTTGAATTCATTAGCTGAGAGCTAAGGTTGTCATATAGAAGAGCATGAAGCGCGTGTCCATCGCCGATGACACCTCGAGGCTTGCCAACATCGATTTGAACTACTGGTTCTACGGCTGCAGCACCTTGCCTCGATTTCCGACATGGCGAACCTGCGCGGCGTGGTCCATGCGGACGACGAAGCTCTCGAGCATGCCCTGCACGCTCGATGCTCGCACGAGCTCGACAGAATCCTGATAGATGCGGGCTGAGAACCGCCCAAGGGTCACAAGGGCTCGACCACATTCAACAACCACAAGGCCATCGTGGACGGCAATGACACGGCCTGCGACTCAAAGCAGACGATGCGCACGATGTGCCGAATAGACCGCGAGGAGCAGGCGGGATACCTCATAACAGCCGGCAGTCCCTACGGCATAGGCTAGGCAATGGGGTGTGGGGGCGTGTAGCAAGGACTAAAGCAGGTCGCTTTCCACCTCAACGTCTTCGATGCTTTCGACCTCCGCTTCAGTGGGCAGGGTCCCGTCGGGGTCCTCACCCTCCATGAACATCCTGATGGCGTTCTTAGCAATGATACTCGTCGATGCCACGTCCACGCCGCCGCCAATCAAGCCGCCGGCGAGGGGTAGCATTTTCCCGAGGTTGATGATACCTTTCTCGCCGAACTTCGTGATAAATCTGAAGCCGACCTTCTGGTTGATCTTCACGAGTGCCGACCCGGGAATCTTCTTGATTGCAACCTCAAGCGATTTCGTCCCAGTCTTGATGAGCCCCATTTTGACAAGATCACTCGCCGTCGTACCCGTGAGGCACATGTAGATCATCGTCTGAACTTGGTCGGACGTAACGTCATAGCCACCAATCTTCGCGATGCAGGCGATCATGCGCATCTGAACGTACATGACGCTGCTTATGTTCGCGGGAATTGCGACCGGAAGCGTAATCAAGCCCCCGAGCCCGGTGACGAAACCTGAGGTTCCGCATTTCATGACCTGCCACTTTGCGAGTGCCCTCGCGGCATCATCGGGCGACTTCGCCTTTCCCGTGTAGTCAGCAACCATCTCGTCGACCGAACGACTCACCTTAGGGACGCCATTCAGCGCGCTCCTGTAGATGGTATCGAGCAGCTTGCCGGCCGATTCCTCATCGATGGGAATCTCGAAGCCTTTGGCCTTTTCAACCGTTTCCTTCTCTCCCGCCTTCTTAGCCATGGCTCTTCCTTTCTCGCAGCTTTACTTTCTCAATGACCCTTGCAAATTCTGCGAACCGTCCATCAATCTTTGGACATTTTACCTCGCGATTTATAGCGACGATTCAGCTGACAGCTGATTTGCGACCGCAGTGGATGATGGGCTCGCAAGTTGGCCTATGTCCTGTTGGTGGGTCCTTATGGAATCTATTGCGATGAGCTGGCATGGGGGCTGGCGATCGCGGCCTGCATCCCCGTGTTGCTGGCGGCGGCACTCTCACGCCAAACGCTTGCACATTCGGATTGCTACACAACGAATGAAACATATTGACGTGGGGCGCTGTTCATTCAGAGTCCGCCCCCTCGCCTCATCCTCAAAAGGCTCGTCGAAGCCTAGCCCACCGTGACGGATTCCCCGGTAAAGGTGCTAACGAGCAGCAAAACAAAGAACACAAGGTAGCCGATGCTCAACAGGTAGGCGGTAACCAAAAAGACAATCCATCCCACATCGGTCTTGCCGTCGGCACGACGTTGCTCGCGATTGCGGCAGAGCCAAATCGTCACGCCAATAGCCACAATCAGCAGCACGAGCGCCGCTGCGGCCAGCCCGGCAAGCACAAACATCAAGCCAACGCTCACGACGATGACCGGAATCAGCAGCAAGCCACACCCGCATCCACCCGGACTATACACGGCAGTCTGTCGGCGTCGTTCCATCGTCACTCCAACCTCAATATCTTTGAGCACTACAACGCAACGGCCCGCTGAACGGGAACGATCTTATCCAGCTCCGGCTCGATGCGCCTCTTCTCTGCCTCGAGGTCAAACGCCATCTGAGCGCGAAGCCAATAGCCATCCGTTAGGCCAAAGTAGCGGCAAAGGCGAAGATCGGTGTCAGCCGTAACACGACGCCTTCCCAAAATAATCTGCCCAATACGCTGTGCCGGAATCCCGGTCTCCTTAGCAAGGCGATATTGAGAAATGCCCATAGGAACAAGAAATTCCTCTTTGAGAAGTTCACCAGGAGTCACCGGCGACAGCAAATCGGGCGCGGTCTCATCACTTGTGATAATCGACGATTTCGACATTCCAAGCCATCCCCTGTCTCCACTCAAAACAGACCCGATAGCGCTCATTAACACGGATGCTATATTGACCAGCGCGATCGCCCTTCAACGCTTCAAGACGATTGCCTGGCGGAACGCGAAGATCATCAAGCGAAGCGCAGATCTGCAGTTGGCGAATCTTCCTCAAGGCGACCCGCTCAAAAGGAATGAACTTCCTAATCCGCACACCCATTGCGAAGCGTTCAGTGTCTTCATCTTTATATGATGCAATCATAGTATCGCCTTACGTTAATAACGTCAAACGTTTCTATAGACTTACATCTCTATTATACCGTACATCTGTTCGTGTTTTCTAGAGCAGGTATCCTTCGCCAATTAACCAAGCAGAAACAATCGTTTGTAGACATCGAGGCCTTTGAGCAGAATTTCCTCGCCAAAGAGCATGGTATCGGTATGCAGAGCGCTCGTGGCATAGGCGGGACAGCCATCCGAATCGCTCGGGTTTTCTTGTCCCTCTGGCACGCCCGTGCCCAGCAAGAAGAACACGCCCGGAAGATGGCGCTGATAGAACGCGAAGTCCTCGGCAATCAGCAGCGGCTCGTCCACAAGTTGCAGCTCGGACAAGGCAGGCGCAATGCAGGCAAACAGCTCGGGGTCGTTATCGACTGGCGGATAGCCCTCGGCAAAGTCGAGATCGTACGTACAGCCTGTTGCGGCGCAGGCCTCGTCCAACACGCGGCGCACGCCCTCGCGCGCACGGTCGAACGTGCTGTCCGTAAACACGCGCAGGCTGCCAGCCACATGGGCCTCCCCTGCCACCGCATTGCAGACGGTGCCGGCCTGCAACAGGCCGAACTTACCAATGCAGGGTTCATCGGCGCCCAACTCGTCCATGAGCTCGCGCTCGGAAACCAAGAACTTGGCAGCCGCCAATGCCGCATCGTGCGATTCGCCAACGGGAACGCCGTAGGTCTTGGCGATATGGATGCTCGTCCCATGAATGTGCACATGTGTCTCGCTCGAACGCGCCAGCAGCGGACCGGAACAACTCGCCAGCGTACCGGCAGGAAGATCGGGCCACACATGGAAACCAAAGATGCGGTCAACCCCATAGCGCTCGAACACGCCGCTCTCGCACACCGTCTTGGCGCCACCGGTCGTTTCCTCGGCAGGCTGGAACACGAAGAGCACGTTGCGCTTGATGGCGCCCGGCTGCTCACGAATCGTGCGGTCGACAAAAGTCGCCGCCGCGAGCGCCATGGCCATGTGACCGTCGTGACCGCACGCATGCATCTTACCGGGATGCGTCGAGGCAAAATCAGCTCCCGTCGCCTCCGCGATGGGCAGGGCGTCCATGTCGGCGCGAATCGCCGTGGCATGCGTAGCGCCCACACCGGCATCGAAAAAGGCACAAACGCAGCTGGGACACGGATGGGTCACCTCGCAAGCGAGCGGCGCCAACACGCCCTCGATATAGGCGATAGTCTGCGGAAGATCGAAGTCGAGCTCCGGAATGCGATGGAGATCGCGCCGATAGCGACGGAGTTCTTGGAGCTCGGTCATAAAGGTTCCTTTCATAGGTGCGCGCCAGTTGCCATCTTATTGTGCCGCAAGATTGCCACACCCTTATTTCCAGCATATCCCTGCATTTTTTAAACGTTATATACGAATACTCTTGTTTGGTAAAGTGTAACATGGTAGGGTCGTTACCACTTGATAGAGGCGCGGGCACGAAGATCCGCGGGCGAGTCGGCAGACTTTGACCCCGTGGGGAGGCGAAACCCGCCGAACTGGGTTTTTCGGGCACGAACAACCTGGTGGGCCTGCGGGAAACACCCGCAGGACTGTCTGCAGCAATGCGGGAGCGCTATCCGGACATTGGGTCCACGCTATGCGGATTCGATGCGCAGATGGCGCCGTCTGGATAGCGAGGTTTACGGGACATGGCATTGACCCCCAACGAAGCGTACACGGCCAAACAGCCGTTTGTGGACAAGGAAACGCTCGAGCATATCGTCGAGCAGTTCCCTACGCCGTTTCATCTATACGACGAGGCGGGCATCCGCCGCAACATGCAAGAGGTGCGCGACGCCTTTGCGTGGAACCCGGGCTTTAAGGAGTACTTTGCCGTCAAGGCCAACCCTAACCCGGCACTCATCTCCATCCTCAACGAATACGGCTGCGGCTGCGATTGCTCGAGCTATACCGAGCTCATGATCGCCCGCTCGCTGGGTATCACCGGCCACGACATCATGTTCTCGTCCAACGACACGCCGGCTGCCGACTTTGAGCTCGCCGGCAAGTTGGGTGCCATCGTCAACTTTGACGACATCAGCCATATCGAGTTCTTTGAGCGCGTTGCGGGCCCTATCCCCAAGACGGTAAGCTGCCGCTTTAATCCGGGCGGACTGTTCCAGCTCTCCAACGGCATCATGGATAACCCCGGCGACTCCAAGTACGGCATGACCACCGAGCAGCTCTTTGAGGCTTTCCGCATGCTCAAGGCCAAGGGCACCGAGAATTTTGGCATCCATGCCTTCCTTGCCAGTAACACCGTCACTAACGACTACTATCCCAAGCTCGCACGCATCCTCTTTAAACTTGCCGTGCGCCTGGAGTGCGAGACCGGCGCACATGTCGCCTTTATCAATCTGTCCGGCGGTGTGGGTATCCCCTACCTGCCCGAGCAGCAGGCTAACGACATCCACGCCATCGGCGAGGGCGTACACGCAGCCTACGACGAGATTCTGGTTCCTGCCGGCATGGGCGATGTGGCCATCTGCACCGAGATGGGCCGCTTTATGATGGGCCCCTACGGCTGCCTGGTCACCAAGGCCATCCACGAAAAGCAGATCTACAAGGACTATATCGGTGTCGACGCAAGTGCCGTCGATCTGATCCGCCCTGCCATGTATGGTGCTTACCACCACATTACGGTAATTGGCCAGCCGGGTGGCGACGACAAGACCATAGCGCCCGTCACGGACATCTACGACATCACGGGCAATCTGTGCGAGAACAACGACAAGTTCGCCATCGATCGCAAGCTGCCGCATATCGACATGGGCGACCTGCTTGTGATCCACGATACCGGCGCGCACGGCTACTCCATGGGCTACAACTACAACGGACGCCTGCGATCCGCCGAGGTCCTGCTTCGCCCCGATGGCTCGGCAGATCTCATTCGTCGCGCCGAGCGCCCGGGCGACTACTTTGCCACGCTCGACGTGCTGCCGTGCGGACGCGAGCTGCTGGCAAAGTCGCGTGCCGAAAGTGCCCGCCGTCGCGCCCAAGACGAGCGCCTGGCCATCGCCGCTCAGTGGAACAAACGCATCCAGATCGCGGAATCGAAGGAGAAGAACATGGATATCCGCAATCTCGAGGGCTCAATCGTCGCCCTTGTTACGCCATTTAAAAAGGACGGCAGTGTCGACTTTGACGCACTCGAGCGCCTTGTCGATTTCCACCTGCAAAACGGCACTGACGCCATCCTCACCCTGGGCACCACCGGAGAGAGCGCCACGATGACCGATGACGAGGACAACTCCGTTGTCGCCGCCGTGGTCAAGCAGGTTGCAGGACGCGTCCCCGTCATCGCCGGCTCGGGCTCCAACTCCACGCAAACCATGCTCACCAAGTCGCTCACCTACCAGGGCTTGGGCGCCGATGGTCTGCTGCTCATTACCCCCTACTACAACAAGTCCAATGAAGAGGGCATCTATCAGCACTTTAAGACCGTCGCCGACGCCGTGGACATCCCCTGCATCCTGTACAACATCCCCGGCCGCTGCGGCTGCGGCATCAGCGAGCGCAACGTAGAGCGCTTGGCCGCGCACCCCAACATCATGGGTATTAAGGAAGCCTCGGGCAACGTCGCCTACGCGGCCAAGATCGCTCACCTGCTGTCCGACGACTTCCGCATGTACTCGGGCGAGGATGCGCTGACCGTACCGCTCATGAGCCTGGGCGCCTCGGGCACCATCAGCGTGTGGGCCGACGTTCAGCCGCAGCTCGTGCATGACATGTGCCGCGCCTATCTGGACGGTGACGTGGCACGTGCCCGCGATATTCAAATTGCTGGCCAGCCGCTCATCAACGCCCTCTTTAGTGAGGTCAACCCCATCCCCGTTAAAGAAGCGCTCGCTCAGATGGGTATGATCGAAGCCAACTACCGCATGCCGCTTTGCTCCATGGCCAACGACACGCGCGCTGCACTTACCGATGCTCTGAAGGGAGCTGGTCTGCTTGATTAAGACCGTCATTATGGGAACGGGCCGCATGGGCTCGCTCATCCGCACCACCGCCGAGGGCGTTGTCGACGCCGCCGGTCAGCACGTTTTTGATATCGTCGCCCAGATTGGCTTCGATTTGAGCAAGCTCGAGAACGCACCGGCCGCCGATGTAATCATCGACTTCTCGAACGTCGTGACCTTCGATGCCGTCGTCGCCTATGTCGAGCGCACGGGCGCCGCGTTGGTCTCGGGCACCACGGGCTACACACCCGATCAGATGGACCGCCTGCGCGAGCTGGGTCAGAATGCCCGCGTCATGCACTCGGGCAACTACTCTATCGGCATCGCCGCCCTGCGCCATCTGGTTGCCCAGGCCACGCGCGAACTGCCCGGCTTTGATTGCGAGATTGTCGAGACGCACCACAACCAAAAGGTCGACGCTCCCAGCGGCACCGCCAAGCTGCTACTCGACGCCGTGGTCGAGGCCGAACCTGAGGCTGGCTATCATCCTGTTTACGGTCGTGAGGGCATGTGCGGCGCTCGCGATCCCAAGGAAATCGGCATGCACTCACTACGCGGCGGCACCGTCGCCGGCGTGCACGAGGTGAGTTTCTTTGGCCAGGA
The DNA here is from genome assembly GCA_958348565.1 of uncultured Collinsella sp. Taxonomy (GTDB): domain Bacteria; phylum Actinomycetota; class Coriobacteriia; order Coriobacteriales; family Coriobacteriaceae; genus Collinsella. The sequence continues at coordinate 45,458 of CATVZP010000005.1, forward strand.
CGAGGAGGTCACGCTCACCCACCGCGCCACGAGCCGTCAGATCTTTGTCAACGGCGCCTTGGCGGCCGCGCAGAAGCTCGTCACCCGCGAACCCGGCTTCTATACGTTCGACCAGGTCATGTTTGCCTAACCAGGTATCAACCGAATCCACCCAAAGGAGAGATAGCAAATGAGCAACGCAGCCGAGATGGATGCACAGGAGATTATCAACTACATCGCCACCGCGCCCAAAAAGACGCCCGTCAAGCTGTACGTGCGCGAGAAGCCGGGCATGAAGGTCCAGTGGGGCAATGCACACGTCTACGGCGGTCGTCGTGGCAAGACCATCTTTGGCGACTGGGATGAGCTCAAAGCCATCCTCGATGCCAATGCCGACTCCATCGACTACTACGACGTCGAGAATGACTGCCGCAACTCCGCCGTCCCCATGCTCGACCTTAAGGGCATCAACGCCCGCATCGAGCCGGGCGCGATCATCCGCGACCGCGTCGAGATCGGCGACCGCACCGTCATCATGATGGGCGCCATCATCAACATCGGCTCCGTTATCGGCGAGGGCTCTATGATTGATATGGGCGCCGTCCTGGGCGGCCGCGCAACCGTGGGCAAGAACTGCCACATCGGCGCCGGCACCGTACTGGCAGGCGTCGTTGAGCCCGCGAGTGCCACGCCCGTCATCATCGAGGATGATGTCATGATTGGCGCCAACGCCGTGGTCCTGGAGGGCGTGCACGTAGGCAAGGGTGCTGTCGTTGCCGCCGGTGCCGTATGCGTCGAGGACGTCCCCGCCGGCGCCGTCGTGGCCGGTGTCCCCGCCCGCGTTATCAAGATGCGCGACGAGAAGACTGACAGCAAGACCGGTCTCGAAGAGGGCCTGCGCCAGCTGTAGGGTTACGCGGTTTTACCAAACCGCGTAACAAGTCGACGCTGCAAACGCCCCTAGGCGGCAATCTGACGTTCAATCGTCGGGCATGACCAGAAGGTCAATGCCCTCCCCTTTCGCGTCACCTTGCTCGCCTAGGGGCGTTTTCGCTGGCGTATGCTCAACCTACGGCGCAATGTCGGCAACCAAGCCGAAAACAAAAAAGGCCGAAGTCCCGAAGGGTTTCGGCCTTTGTTTTCCGCAGCGTCCAAGCGCAGTTTATCGGTTCTCGATGCTGCCGATGTTCTTGAGCTCGATGGAGATGAGGCCGTTGGGCTCGTTGACGAACTCGATGTATTCGGAGTTCGAACCCATCTCGGCCGGGAAGCTGATTTCGATACCCGTGTCGGTACGGATCTTATGATTGCGCACCGCCGCGCGTTCGACCTGCTTGCGCTCCACGGGCACACGCTCAGGCACTTTCTCCTCGGTCAGTGCCGCGCGCACGCTCTCCTTGATAACCGGTTCGTCCTCAAAGACCTCGTCGACGATATCCCAAGGCGGCAGCTCCTCGTCATCCTCAACCTTCTCGGCAACGGCAGCCTTAACCTTGGCGAGCGCTACAGCCGTGTTGGCACCGTGCTCCTCGGCGACTTCCTCGACCACACGCGTCACGGTGTCGATGACCTCCTTGCCCGATACGCCCGTGTCGCACTGCAGCAGGCCATCGGGGATAAGCATACGGTCCTCGCCGGCAATCTTGCGCTTCTTGTCCACGTAGCCGATCTCCATGGTACTCGCGCGCACGATGGCATAGCTCGGCACCTTTTGCGAGGGGTTCGGCAGAATGGCGTAGTGGCGCGCGATGTCGTTGCGCACCTCCCCCTCCTCGCGGCCCACTTCGTGCATAAAAGCCTGCTTGGAGCCCAGCAGCATCACGGCAAACCAGCGGGCATCCTCATCGTCGTCAAAATCGGCCACGAGCACGTCGGTGGACTCGGCTTTCTCGGCTTTGGTGAGCTCGGAGGAAATAAACTCCGCAATCTGCTGCGACAGGTTAACGAACTCGCGCTCGCCAAAGAAATAGCCCTTAAGCTCGCCGCCAAACGCAGAGTTCTCGGCAAACGTGGCGCGTTTATTGTCGGCCGAGGTGCGGGCGCGGCGCAGATGCGTGGTCACGAAGTTGCGCACGGTACGACTCTCGATATCGAGCTCGCGCTGGCTCATGACGTTGACGGCAGAGTCAAAGTCCAGGATATGCAGAATCGCATGATTGATTTTCATATACGGCATTCCGTTCTAGATCGATTTCGGCACGAACCAGTATAGCGGTCGAGCCCACCCCAGGCGCATCGAAGATTGGTGCATCGGGGACAGGTTGCTTTGCGCCAATGGCTAGCGCAGGAGCTCGGACTGCCAAGCCTCGAGCTGTTCTGCCAAACTCTTGCCGGCAGCGGGCATGTCGATCTGAGGGCGTTTGGGCAGCAGTGCGCATTTAAGGATTGCCACGATGGTCTGCGAGACAAAGCGTCGTGTATCCTTGTCAAAGCCTTGCGCAGCCTGGAGCATCACGGGCAGGCTCTCGCGCAGATTCCCAGCGATATCCGCAAACCGCTCAGCACCCGTTGCCTCAAACACGGAGAACAACGCATCTACAAAACGCTCGCGCTCGCCAGGCGACACTGCAAGCAGCATCTCGCGAATGGAGCCATCAACATATCGAGCACCGGCGGACAGGCGCTCACAGTACACGAAGTCGCGACCATCAACCACCCAGCTAAAGGGATTGTGCTGCAGCAGGCTGAACTCGGTGCTCTCAACGATGGCATAGTCCTCCTGTGTCTCGAACATCATGCCAAAGATCGACGACCGAGGTAGCGTCTTGTCGATTCGACCGGAAAGATCGGCAAAGGCGTCGCCGTTCAGAAACTCCTCGACGAAGCCCGGGCCATCATGGGAATACGCCCGTTCGATTCGCTCACGGGCGACATCGGAGCACATCGCCGCACCGTACACCGCAAGGTTTCCACCCTTGGAATGACCTCCGCACAAAAGCGGCCCGTCAATCGCATCCGCCGCCTCGTCCACATAACGTGCCGCGGATTCCTGGGCCGGCACAGGACACCGGAACGCCATGTTAAAGTCCTCTTTCCAGCCCACAATCGTGCTGTCGGTCCCCCGGAAGGAAAGATAGCTAAACCCTGCCGGAAACCGAAACGCCATGGCTGCAAACTGCTCCGTCGCCACCACATCGCTCACGGCACGATAGCCGCAAACGTGCACGCCACGGTAGCGAGGACTTGCTGCCACGGCCTCCAACAAGGCCCTGCTCCCCTCCGGGTCCCACAAGTCGTCAATCATGTCCCGGTAGCACTCGGCACGCAGCAGCTCGCGTACGTCTAGGCCCTGCCAGTTCGTCAGCTCCGCCATATCACCTGGCAAACGCAAATAGGACAACCACGCAAAGACCAGGCTATCCACCGCGCAGAACGGCCGCTCCTCAAACGGATCAAACGCCGTCTGGGCATAGGTCAAAAAATTAGGCGAATCCGACATGGCCCTCCCATCAACTATGGTGCATTGGGGTCAGGTTACTTTGCACCAAAAAGGCGCCCGGGCCGTGTGGACCCGGACGCCTTCATTGTAGCTTTTCGCTCTAGCGAGCTTGATTTAGCAGGAGAAATCAACGCTGTCGATGATGTCCTTGAGGGCCTTGGCGGAGACGGTGAGCTCATGCTGCTCGTCATCGTTCAGCGGCACGGGGACGCGGCAGACAACGCCGTCGCGGCCAACGACGGTCGGCATGGAGATGGCAAGATCGGACAGGCCATACTCGCCCACCATGAGCGAGGAGACAGGCAGAACGGTCTGCTCATCGCGCATGACGGCGGTGCAGATGCGCTTGACGGCCATGGCGACGCCATAGTAGGTGGCGTGCTTTTTCTCGATGATGGTGTAGGCGGAGTTCTTGACGTCCTCGGCAATGCGCTTCTCGGCAGCCTCATGCTCCAGGTGGCCGTGAAGCTCACAGAAGGTGTTCAGCGGAACGCCGGCAACCTGAGCGCTGGACCAAGCGACAAACTCGGAGTCGCCGTGCTCGCCCATGACATAGGCCTGGACATCGCGCGGGTCAACCTCGACGTGGGCACCAAGCATCTGCTGCAGGCGGCCGGTGTCGAGCACAGTGCCGGAACCGATGACGTGGCCCTCGGGCAGGCCGGACATCTTGATGGCGGCGTAGGTCAGAACATCGACCGGGTTGGAGACGATGAGCAGAATGCCGTCGAAGCCGGACTTCTTAATCTCGGGAATAATGGACTTAAAGATGCTGACGTTCTTGTTGACCAGGTCCAGGCGGGTCTCACCGGGCTTCTGGGCAGCGCCAGCGGTGACGACGATCATGGCGGCGTCGGCGACATCGGAATAATCGCCGGCGTAGATCTTCATCGGCTCGGCAAACGTCATGCCGTGCGCGATATCCAGGGCCTCACCCTCGGCGCGGTTCTTGTCCACGTCGATGAGGACCATCTCGGAGAACAGACCGCTCTGCATCAGCGCGAACGCCGAAGACGAACCGACGAAACCGCAGCCGACAATAGCGACCTTCTTCTCGTTAACCATTAGAAACTCCCATCTCTCTCCACAAACAAGCCGCCCGGGAACGACCCGAGCGGCTTGTCGTAATCCCAATACATCCAATCGGGACTTTGATTATGCTCCTATTCGCAGCCAAAAATCGACCGTTTGCCGAAATTGTTTGCAGGATTCGTAAAATAACTGCACGAAATCGGTTTCGATATATTGACGAGCCAAAATAGCTTTCTAATACAGGCCCGCCTCGCGAATGGCCTCGACAGCCAAAGCGATCTGGTCGGGCGGCAGGACCAACGCCATGCGCACGTGTCCCTCGCCCGAGGGACCAAAACTCGCACCCGGCGTCACCACAACGCCGGCCTTCTCCATAAGCTCCTCGCAAAACGCCATGGAATCGGTGCGACCACCGGGAAGCTTGGCCCACACAAACATGGAGCCATGCGCGTTGGGACGCTCCCAGCCCAGGTCCTCAAGACCGTCGCACAGGGCATCGCGGCGCTCCTGGTACTTCAGACGTTGCGCCTCGACCTCATCGCGCGGGCCATTAAGGCACGCGATGGCGGCCTTCTGGATCGGGAAGAACATGCCAAAGTCGATCTGGCTGCGCAGCTTGGCAAAGGCAGAGACCACATCCTCTCGGCCGACCAAAAAGCCGATACGCGCACCGGTGACGTTAAACGACTTGGAGAGCGAGAAGAACTCAACGCCTACCTCGAGCGCGCCGGGATACTGCAAGAAGCTGCCGCCCGGCTCGCCGTCGAACACGATGTCCGAGTATGCGTTGTCGTGAACGATCAGCAGGTCGTGCTCGCGGGCAAAAGCGATGATCTCCTCGTAGACCTCGGGCGTGCCCACCGAGCCCACCGGGTTGGCGGGCAGCGACACGATCATGTACTTGGCACGGTCGGCCACCTCGGGATCGATGCCCGCCACATAGGGCAGGTAATTGTGCTCGGCAACCAGCGGATAGTACTCGAGCTTGGCATCGGCGATCTTGGCACCCGCCTCAAAGACCGGGTAGCACGGAT